>JAKOWQ010000380.1 GCA_029781465.1 Pseudomonadota bacterium | reverse complement strand
CCCGCCCGGGGGCATCGGGGCCGGTAGAGATTGGCGCATTGCTTGCCACCCAGGGCGTGCTCAAACATTACCGCGATGTCGAAGCCGCAACCCGCGATCCGCGGACGGGCGCCTTCTGGGTCGCGCTTGAAGGCCGCAATGCGATTATTCGATTGGGGCCGGATCGGCAGGAACAAGCCGCACGCCAGATCCCTGAAATGCAAGGCTGGGGTGGCAATACCGGGCCCGAGGCGATGGTGCGCCTGGCGGACGGGCGCTTCCTTGTTCTGTCCGAGGCCTTCACCTCGTGGAGCGAGGCGGTGCGGCATCCCGGGCTGTCGTTCGCGGGTGACCCGACCGGTGCGGGCGCGGCCCAACGCTTCATCTTCACCGGTCCGATCGGCTATCGCCCGACCGATATGGCGCAATTGCCCGACGGGCGCGTGCTGGTGCTGATGCGGCGGCTCTTGTGGCCCTTCCCGGCGCGCTTTGCGGCCAAGATCGTGCTGGCCGATCCGGCGCTGCTCGAACCCGGCAGGCCGTGGCGCTCGATCGAGCTGGCCGATCTTACCGCGCCGCTCCCGGTCGACAACTTCGAGGCCCTGGCGATCGAACCGGACGGGCCGGGATCGGCCACCGTCTGGCTGATGAGCGACGATAACGCCGCCGCGACTCAGCGCACACTGCTCTGGAAACTCGGTCTGCGACTAGTGGACCTGCCGCCCCGGCAAAGCAAAGGGCGCAGGGAAGTGCTTCCCCCGCGCCCTTGATTGCCCTGGCCATCGACCCTTGCGGGCCGAAAGCGAATCAGGCGGCTTGCTTCTTGAGCAGCTCGCGCTTCACCTTGAGCGCGCCGGTCGACAGCTTGCCGTCCGCGGTCTTGAGCAGCCAGGCATCGAGCCCGCCGACGTGCTCGACCGAGCGCAGCGCCTGGGTCGAAACGCGGAACTTGAAGCTGCGATCAAGCGATTCGGACAGCAGCGTGACGTTCTGCAGGTTGGGCAGAAACACGCGCTTGGTCTTGTTGTTGGCGTGGCTGACGTTGTGGCCAACCTGGCGGCCCTTGCCGGTCAGTTCGCAAATCCGGGACATGTCAAAACTCGCTTCGAAAATGGCTACCCATGCGGGAGAAGGCGCGCGCATACCGATTCACCCTTGAAAGGTCAAGGATTGAAGGCCACTCCCGCCAAGATGAAGCGCTGGCCCCTTCCCGAACCGATGCGCGAGGCGATCGCGCAGGCACGGCTGGGCGAATCCGTCGGGGAAGTGCCGATCGGTGCGGTCGTGGTCAAGGACGGCGTGGTTGTCGCAAGCGCCCACAATGCGCCGCGCGCCCGCAACGATCCGACCGCCCATGCCGAAGTGCTGGCGATTCGCGCGGCCGCGGCGAAGCTGGGCAACGAGCGACTCGATGGCTGCGAGCTCTGGGTTACGCTTGAGCCTTGCGCGATGTGTGCCGGAGCGATTGCCCACGCCCGGATCGCGCGGCTCTATTACGCAGCCAGCGATCCCAAGGGGGGTGCGGTGGAGCACGGCGCGCGGGTGTTCGAGCACGAACAGTCGCTCCACAAGCCCGAGGTCTATTCCGGGATCGGGAAAGAGGACGCGGGCGGGATCTTGCGCGAATTTTTCGCCGCGCGGCGCCCCGGCAAGGAGGCCAGGGGATGAGCCAGCGCGCGATCCTGGCCGTGCTTGGGCTTGCCATCGCCCTTGGTGCGGGGCTGCTCGGTTGGAGCCTTCGTTCCGCTGGCGGCGGACCGGACCCGGCCACCGGCAAAGCCTGGACCGTCCCCGATGTCGATGCCCTGCCCGACAGCCCGCTGGGGCGCAGCGTCCGGCAGGGGCGGGATCTGGTGATCCATACCGCGCGGCTGATCGGACCGCAGGCCGCAGACCCGGCACGGCGCTTTGCCGGAAACAATCTCAACTGCCAGTCCTGCCACATTGCCGGCGGAACCAAGCAGTTCGGGTTGCCGCTGGTCGGGGTCTATGCCGACTTCCCCAACTATCGCCCCCGCGAGGGCCGGATCGGCACGATCGAGGAGCGGGTCAACGGCTGCATGGCGCGTTCGATGAACGGGCGCGCGCTGCCGCCGGACGGCCCCGAAATGACGGCGATCGTCGCCTATCTGCGGTTTCTGTCCTCGGGCACCGCGCCTGGCGCCAAGACCTTCGGGCGCGGGGCGGGCAAGATGGACGAGCTGACCCGCGCCGCCGATCCGGTGCGCGGGGGCCGGGTTTTCACCCAGAGCTGCGCCGGATGCCACGGGCTCGACGGACAAGGCCTGCGCGCGCAAGCGGGCGATCAGGCGCCCGGCTATGTCTACCCACCGCTGTGGGGGGCAGACAGTTTCAACAGCGGAGCGGGCATGGCCCGGCTGATCACCGCCGCCAACTTCATCCGCGCCAACATGCCCCACGGCACCACCTGGAAAGCCCCGGTGCTTTCGCTTGAGGATGCCTGGGATGTTGCCGCCTTCATCAATTCGCAGCCGCGCCCGCAGATGCCGGGGCTGGAGGCCGATTATCCGGTACGCAGCGAAAAGCCGCTCGATGCGCCCTTCGGGCCCTATGCCGACAGTTTCAGCGCGCAGCAGCACAAGTATGGCCCGTTCGCACCGATGCGGGCGGGCAAGGGCGAAAAGCGCTAGAGTCCGCGCCAGATCTTGAGCGGGACGGCGTTTTTCGGCCCATAGGTGCGCTTGCTGCAAGCGGCGGGCCTCATCGCCGCCGAATAGCAGACCCGCACTTCGCGCAGCCAGCCGCCGTTGCTGACCAGAAGACCGATCGATGACGCGGGAATCCCCGGGTTGAGCTGGGCAAAGGCGGCGCGCAGATCGCCCGCGGTGAGCCCCTTCCTGCGCGAAAGCCGATCGGCGTCGGGCATGGTCAGGCCCTGCCACAGGCGTTGTTCGGCGGCGAAATAGTCACGCGGGGTCTTGGCCATGCAACTGCCGTGCTTGGCCCATTCGTGCTCGAGCAGCCAGGGCACCGGGGTCATGCACAGATTGGCCTTGAGATCTTCGGCGCTGGGGCGGGGGGCAAGCGCGCACCACTGCGGCGCCCGCCCCCGCGCATCGGGCCAGAGGCCATGGAGCACGAAACCGAACCGTCCGATCCCGCCGCCGCATTGGTAATCGTTGGCCTGTCCCGCCTTGCCCCGGCAGTATTCGGGGGACCAGGACAGCGCCAGGGTATAACCGGTGATCGCCCCGCGCACCGTGGGCCCATCGGGCTGGACCGGTGCCGGAAGCGCGATCTGCTCGGGCACCCGGCACTGGTAGGCCTGGGCGAGCGCTGGCGCGGAGAGGGCAAGCGCGGCAAGAGCCAGACCAAAGCGGATCATAGCGGGGTGAAATCCAGTCCGATGTCGGCGGCGGGGGCGCTTTGGGTGAGGCGGCCGACCGATACGTAGGTCACCCCCGTGGCGGCAATCGCGCCGATGGAATCGAGCCGCACTCCGCCCGAGGCTTCGCAAGGTACGCGCCCCGCGATCAGCGCCACGGCTTCGCGCAGGGTGGGGACGTCCATATTGTCGAGCAGCAGGTGGCTGGCCCCCGCCGCCAGTGCTGGTTCGATCTGCCCGATCCGGTCAACCTCGCAGATGATGTTCGTCACCCCGGCATCGCGCGCGCGGCGGACGGCTTCACCGACATCGCCGGCCACCAGCACATGGTTGTCCTTGATCATCGCCGCGTCCCACAGCCCCATGCGATGGTTCCTGGCCCCGCCCATCCGGGTGGCGTATTTCTCAAGGTGGCGTAGCCCGGGAATGGTCTTGCGGGTATCGAGCAGGATGGCGTTTCCGGCCATGGCATCGACATAGGCGCGGGTCATCGTGGCGATGCCGGAAAGATGCTGCACGGTGTTGAGCGCCGAGCGTTCGGCGGTGAGCATCGCCCGGGCATTGCCAGAAAGGCGCATCAGGTCGGTCCCGGCGGGCACCCTTGCCCCTTCCTCGACCAGCACCTCGATCTCCATCGCGGGGTCGAGCGCGCGGAAAAAGGCTTCGGCGATCGGCAGTCCGGCCACCACGATCGCATCGCGGGTGTCCATCACCCCCGAAAATCGGGCTTCAGCGGGAATCACGCTTTCGCTGGTGACATCGTGCCCGCCGCCGGGCAGCCCGGCGCCCAGATCCTCATCGAGCGTGGCGCGCACAAACCGCGCGAGGTCGAAACCCTCGATTGCCCAGCCCGCCATCGCCGCCTCAGTGCACGAAGCGCGCGACCACGTCGCGGTACGAGCGGCTTACCTTCACGTCGGCGCCGCTTTCCAGCACCAGGAAGCATTCCCCGTTGGTGTGCGGCTTGACCTGGCGAACCTGGTTGAGATTGACGATCCAGCTACGGTGCACCCGCTGGAACACCCGCGGATCTAGTCTGCGTTCCAGGTCCTTCATCGTTTCGCGCAGGATCAGGCTGTTGTCGGCGGTGTAGATGCACATGTAATCGCCTGCCGCCTCGATCCGCTCGATCGAATCGACATCGACCCGGAAGATCTGCCCGCGATCCTTGATGTTGATAAGCCTTTCGTAGCGCCCGGTCGCCTCGCCCTCGTCGGGCATCGCCTCGATCGCGTCGGGGGCAACCTCGGCCAGCACGTGCTTGAGCTTTTCGGCCTCTTCGGCGGCATGCTTTTCGGCCAGGCGGGTGCGCACCCGCTCCATCGTGTCGGCCAGCTTGTCCTCGTCGACCGGCTTCATCAGGTAGTTGACCGCGTTCGCCTCGAACGCGCGCACCGCGTGTTCCTGATAGGCGGTAACGAAGACGATCAGTGGCGGCTCGATCTCCATGATCCCCTTGACAACCGAAAAGCCGTCAAAGCCGGGCATCTGGATATCCAGGAACACCAGATCGGGCTTTTCGGTCTTGATCTTGCGGATCGCCTCGCGCCCGTTCGAGCAGGTGTCGATCACTTCGACGTCGGGGAATTTCTCAAGCCGCAGCTGCAAACCCTGAATGGCGAGCTTTTCGTCGTCGACGATGATCGTGCGGATGGTCATGGACAGATCTCTCGGTCAGCCGGCCAGCGCTGGGCGCCGCTCGGCGGGAGTGGGGAAGGGCACCGCTTCGCGGCGCTCGAAAGGCAGTTCGATCAGCACGGCAAACCCTCCCTCGGGGGGCTCCATCGTCTCGAAGCGATGGTTTTCGCCATAGGCCTGGGCCAGCCGGTCGCGGATATTCGCGAGGCCGACGCCCGTCGAAACCTGTTCACCTCCGTCGAAAGTCACGCCGCTCAGTCTGTTGCTGGCCGAGGCGGTTTGCAATCCCGGCCCGGTATCGGAGACGGTGATGCGAAGGTTGGGGCCGACGAGCTGCGCGGCGATGGTAATCTCGGCCCCGGCCTCTTGCGGGCTGACCGCATATTTGATCGCATTTTCGACCAGCGGCTGGAGCAGCAGCGAGGGCAGCAGCGCCTGTTCGGTGGCGGGATCGATCCGGAACGCGGTGCGAAGCCGCTCCTCGAAGCGCATCCGCTCGATGTCGAGGTAGAGTTTGAGCGTCTCGATCTCCTGGGCCACGGTCACGCGGCCGGTCGGCTCGTTGACCAGGGTGTAGCGCAGGAACGAGGACAGCCGGCTGAGCATGGCATTGGCTGGTTCGGTCTGCTTGAGCAGCACCAGGGTGGAGATGGAGTTGAGGGTGTTGAACAGGAAGTGCGGGTTGAGCTGATAGCGCAGCATCGCGAGCTGGGCCTGGGTGGCCTGGCTTTCCAGCCGCATCAGCTGATCGTTCTGTTCCTCGATCTGGAGGAAGAAATTGATCGCATAATACAGCGCCGACCAGGCGCCGAGCAGGGTCAGGTCAAGGTAGAACAGCCCGATGAAGCGCTGGGCGAAACCCGCGCTGGCATCGCCCGCATAGAGCCCGTTCACCCAGGCATCGACAAAGGCATAGAGCGCCACGGCGAAGGGCAGCACCACGGCGGTGACGCCCCAGGTGATGATCGGGCGCCGGGTAATCAGCTGGCGATAGATCACCGCCAGGATCAGGGTGATCGAAAAGCCGGTGATCGTTGCCAGCAGCACCAGCACGAGGAATGAAAGCGGCAGCCCGTTGGCCAGCCCGGACATCGCGCGCAGCAGCAGAGCTCCGCCCCAGCCCAACGCCTGAAGCCGCCAGAACGCGCGGTTCTTGTTGGCGAAGAACGGGATCGGACGAAAGGGCAGCACGGCCATGACCGGAACCTAGCAGAAAAGCGCGACGCTGCGAAATCCTAGGATTCGCGTGCCTCGGCGATTGCCTTGGCCAGGGCCTCGCGCCCGACGGCGCCGGACAACGCCTGATCGCCCACGACCCAGGCCGGGGTACCGTCGAAACCGAGCTGCTGGGCAAGGCCGATATTGGCGCGCAGTTCGCCATCGACCTTGGGATTGGCGATAAAGCGCCGTGCGCGGTCAAGATCGAGCCCCGCCACCCGCGCGGCGGCCTCGATCGTCGCGTCGTCGGGCTTGCCGGCAGCGAACATGGCCTTGTGAAAGGCCGGGTACTTGCCCTGTTCGGCGGCGGCCAGCGCCCAGCGCGCGGCATCGGCGCTCTTGGGTGAGAGAATCGGCAGTTCGCGCACCACGACCTTGAGATCGGGGTTATCGCGGATCAGCGCCTCGACCTCGCCCACGCTGGCGCGGCAATAGGTGCAGGCAAAATCGGTGAATTCGACCAGGGTTACCTTGCCCTGCGGATTGCCGAGGACCGCACCGGGAAACTCCGCGAAGAGCTTGTCTCCCGCCGCTGCCAGCTGCTTGCCGGTTTCCTTCTGGCGCAGGCGCTCCATCGCCTCTGGCAGGACTTCGGGGTTTTCGAGCAGGTATTCGCGCACCTTGGGGCCGATATCGCCCCCGGCGCCGCGCATCCGTTCGAATTGCCAGCCTGCCACTCCGCCCGCGAGCATCAGGGCAATCCCGCCGAGGGTCAGCGCCAGCGACGATTTTTTCGGTGATTGGGTCATCGTTACGGCGCCTAGCGTCGTTTCTTCGTCCGTTCAATCATCGCCCGCGCCTGAAAGGCGATGTCCTGGGCCCGCAACCAGTCGGCGGAGCCTTCGGGAAGCGTGGCCTCCGCCGCCTCGGCGCTTTGCAGCGCGGCCGGGAAATTCCACTGTAGCGCCTGCTGTTCCGCGCTCGCCAGCCGGGCCCGGGCCATATCGCCCTTGCCGCCATAGACCACACCCAGGAGATACCAGGCGGTCGGATTGTCGCGATCGCGCGCGACCGAAGCCTTGAGCACGCGCTCGGCCTCGGCCAGATTGGCCGGATTCTCGGTGGCGATCAGCGCATGGCCGAACAGGGTTGCGATCAGCGGTGAGTTGTTGGTCAGCTGGGTTGCCCGCCTGAGCGAGGCCAGCGCATCGGCGGGGCGGCCCGCCTCATGCAGGATCTGGCCCTCGAGCTCGAGGAAATAGGGATCATTCGGCGCCTGGGCGAGCAGGGCGCCGGTTTCGGCCAGCGCCTTGTCGAGGAACGCCTGCTTGTGGAAGGCATAGGCCCGGGCATAGTGTGCGGGAATGCTCTGGTCGCTCATCGGATAGGTCTGCAGGGTCAGCGCGGGTTCGGCGAGGTAACCGAACAGCTTGGCCTTAACCCGGGTGAAACGGGCCTCCAGTGCGGCATTGCTGGGCTTGTCCCAGGCCGGATCCTGTTTGTAGCTGTCTTCCAGGGTGGTAATCCGGTCGGCGGTCATCGGGTGGGTCGAATAGAACTCGCTGTCGGGGTTGCGGCTGAAGCCGTGGCGGTATTGCAGGTTCTGGAGCTTGAGGAAGAACGCGATCGAACCGCGCCCGGTAATTCCCGCCCTGGAAAGATAGGTTGCGCCAGCGGCCTCGGCGCTCGATTCCTGGGTCCGCGAAAAGGCCAGGT
>JAKOWQ010000373.1 GCA_029781465.1 Pseudomonadota bacterium | reverse complement strand
CGCTGACCGGCCGCGCGGTGATGACCGACCTGGTCGACCCCGGGCAGGAGCACGACATCGGCCACATCCGCGTCGCCGATCGCGCCGACCTGATGATCGTCGCGCCGGCCACCGCCAACCTGATCGCGCGGCTGGCCGCCGGCATGGCCGACGACGCGGTGACCGCGGTGGCGCTGGCGACCCGCGCGCCGCTCCTGCTGGCGCCGTCGATGAACGTCAACATGTGGCAGCACCCGCTGACCGCCGCCAACGTGCGCCGGCTGATCGACGTCGCCGGCGCCCACGTGGTCGGCCCCGGCGACGGCTTCCTGGCGTGCCGGTGGACCGGTCCCGGGCGGCTGGCCGAGCCGGCCGACATCGTGGCCGCGGCGGCGCGGCTGCGCAGCGCCCAGGACCTGGCGGGGCGGGCGGTGGTGATCACCGCCGGGCCGACCCACGAGCCGATCGATCCGGTGCGCTACATCGCCAACCGCTCCTCGGGCAAGCAGGGCTATGCCATCGCCGCCGCCGCCGCGCGGGCCGGGGCCAAGGTGACGCTGGTTTCCGGGCCGGTCGCGCTGGCAACACCGCCGGGGGTCAACCGGGTCGACGTCGAGACCGCGCGCGAGATGGCCGATGCGGTCAAGCGCGCGCTGCCTGCCGATGTCGCGATCATGGTCGCCGCCGTGGCCGACTGGCGCACGCTGGAAGCCGCGCCCGAAAAGATGAAGAAGCGCGGCTCGGCCCCGCCCGCGCTGCGCCTGACCGAAAATCCCGATATCCTCGCCAGCGTGGCAGTGCATGAAAAGCGCCCCAAGCTGGTGGTCGGTTTCGCCGCCGAGACCGAGCAGGTGATCGATCACGCCAAGGAAAAGCGCAAGCGCAAGGGCGCGGACTGGATCGTCGCCAACGATGTCTCGGGCGATGTGATGGGCGGCAATGCCAATGCCGTGCATATCGTCAGCGACAAGGGTGTCGAAAGCCTGCCGGAAATGCCAAAGGACGATGTTGCCGCAGCCCTTGTCGAAAGGATCGCCGATGCACTCGTCAAATCCGGTTCCCGTTCGCGTTAGGCGGCTCGCCCACGGGCAGGGGCTCGATCTGCCTGCCTATGCCACCCAGGGTGCGGCGGGGATGGATGTGGTCTCGGCCGAGGACCTGACGATCGCACCGGGCGCGCGCCATGCCGTGGCGAGCGGGCTGGCGCTGGCGATCCCCTTCGGCTTCGAGATTCAGGTGCGCCCGCGTTCGGGGCTGGCGCTGAAGCACGGGATCACCGTGCCCAACACGCCGGGCACGATCGATTCGGACTATCGCGGCGAGCTGAAGGTGATCCTCATCAACCACGGTACGGAGCCGTTCGAGATCCGCCGCGGCGACCGCGTGGCGCAGCTGGTGCTGGCCCCGGTTACCCAGGCGAGCTGGCTTGAGGTGGACGAACTCGACGAAACCGCCCGCGGCGAGGGTGGCTTCGGATCGACCGGCGGGCTGGCGGTGCTGGGGGGCTGAGCCGCCCGCCAACTGCCTACTTCTGCTTCTTCTCCGGGGCGACGCTGATCCGCACCGTCTCGCCCGAATTGCCGGGGAAGTTGGTGAACATCGCCTCGACCAGGTTGGGCACCAGATAGGGTAACCGGTTAGAGGTGCTGGCGGCTTCGGCCTTGCCCTCGAACAGGCGCTGGCCATCGGCGCGGCGATCGATCTTCATCGAAATCCCGCTGGTGTAGACGGTGTAGCTTTCATAGCCGCCATCGAACCAGGGATCGTACCAGCCATAGCCCCAGGCGCCGTGCGGGCGCCAGTAGCCGCGTGGGCCCCAGTACCCGGCGCGTGAATAGCCGTACCACGGGCCCCAGAACGGATCGTAGAACCCGGTGGTGCGCACCCGGTCGCGGCCCTTGTCGACCCCATAGTCGAACCGCACGATCAGATCGGCGCTGGCGGCGTCCGCGGCAGGGGCATAGCCCAGACCGTGCATCCGCGCCGCGACCAGCGAGGCATATTGCGAGAATTCGATCCCGCCCGCCAGAGCCGGATCGTCGGCGACGACGAAGAAGCTCTGCCCGGCGGGCGCCGGCAGCTGGCTCTGGAAGCGCTGGACCTTGGCGTTGAAGGGGGTGGCACAGGCGGCCAGCACGGCAAGCAGCAGCGGTACCAGCGCGGCCTTGAACCAGCGTGACGGCGTGTGGCGGTTATCCTGCATCGACCCTGTCCTTCGTTGCGGCGCGCGGCGAATCGTCACGCTTGCGCCTGTCTTACCTAGGAGCAGACCAAGCTTGGACCAAGCCCGCTTAATCGGGCTTGAATGATTGTATCAGCCGCGCACCAGCCCCAGCGCGGCATAGGTTGCCGCGAGCGTCGGCGCGGCAAGCTCGCGCGCCTTGAGCGCTCCCTTGGCAAGCACTGCATCAAGCCGCTCGCCATCTTCGCGCAACTCGCGAAAACGCGCGGTAATCGGGCCGAGCTTTTCGGCCAGCAATTCGCCCAGCGCTGGCTTGAACGCGCCGAAGCCCTGTCCGCCGAAGCGCGCCAGCACAGCATCGGTGCTTTCACCGGCCATCGCCGCATAGATCCCGACAAGGTTGGCGGCTTCCGCGCGCCCTGCGAGCCCGCCCTTGTCCGAGGGGAGCGGTTCGGGATCGGTTTTGGCCTTGCGGATCTTGGCCATGATCGTGTCGGCATCGTCGGTCAGGTTGATCCGGCTCATATCCGAGGGATCGGACTTGCTCATCTTGGCGCTGCCGTCGCGCAGCGACATGATTCGCGCCGCTTCCGGGGGGATGGTCGGCTCGGGCAGGGTGAAGACCGGCGCTTCTTCGGAGGCGAAATCGTTGTTGAACTTCTGGGCGATATCGCGCGCCAGCTCGAGGTGCTGCTTCTGGTCCTCGCCGACCGGAACGTGGGTGGCCTGGTAAAGCAGAACGTCGGCCGCCTGGAGCACCGGATAGGTAAACAGCGCCACCGACTGACCCTCGCGGTTCTTGCCGGCCTTGTCCTTCCACTGGGTCATCCGGTTCAGCCATCCCATCCGCGCAGTGCCGCTGAGCAGCCATTGCAGCTCGGCATGGGCGGGAACCTGGGCCTGGTTGAACAGCACCGACTTGTCGGGATCGATCCCGCAGGCGACTAGCGCGGCCACCATCTCGCGGGTGTTGGCGGCAAGATCGGCGGGATCGTGCGGCATCGAGATCGCATGGAGATCGGCCAGGAAATAGAGTGAGAGGCCGCCGCCAGCGGCAACCTCGTCCTGCATCTTTACCCAGTTGCGGATCGCCCCCAGATAGTTGCCGAGGTGAAGATTGCCGGTGGGCTGGATGCCGGAAACGATGCGCATGGAGGCTTACTCTACTTCAAGGATTTCGTCGTCGGCCGCGGTGCGGGCCGACCGGCGCCGCCTTAGCTGGGCAAGGACCGACTTGTCGACCGCCCCAGTCAGGAAGGCGACCGCAAAGAAACTGGCCAGTCCGACCCCGACCAGCAGCGCCAGCGACCACACCCGCTCGTGCCAGCTGCCCGCGAAATGCGGGGCAAGCACGGGCATCAGCCAGGCCAGCAACAGAGCCATTGCCATTGTGGCGACGAGCTGACGGGCGATCTTGCTGGCCAGCTTCCAGGTGAAGTGGAACCAGCCGCGCCGGTGCAGGATGGCGTAGAGCAAGACGCAGTTGAGCGTCGCCGAGGCCGCCGTGGCGGCCGCCAGGC
>JAKOWQ010000362.1 GCA_029781465.1 Pseudomonadota bacterium | reverse complement strand
CGGAATCGTCCACCGCCAGCGGCTCCAATGCCGAGGCGCGGCGCGTGGAAGTGACGCTGGAGTGAGTGCCTGGCCTGGTTCAAGGCCAGCGAAGGGAAGAGACCCGGTTCAGGCCGGGTTTTTTTATGGCGTTGACAGGCTCTCTCGCAATCTGCCGCCTTCCACCATCGCGGCGCGCTCGAGCGGCTCGATCGTGCAGCTGGTTGAGTAGGCGCGCGGGATGTGATCGGCGAGGTTGAATGCGTAGAGACCGTATCGCCCGAGGAGCGCGAAGCCGCGCCGGAAGCTACTGCCGCCCATGTCTGCGCCGCGCGGTCGAGCTGCTGGGAACGCAGGCGCTCAGGCGAAGCGGCTCAAGCGAAAGGGGGTGAGGTCCACGGAGGGCGCGCGCCCCTCGATAAGTTGAGCCATCGCCTCCCCGACAGCCGGGCCGATGCCGAACCCATGGCCCGAGAAGCCGGTTGCGATGAACAAGCCCGGGCACGCATTCACACGGTCCATGACGGGCAGCGCATCGGGCATCACGTCGATATAGCCGCTCCACATCTGTAGGATGCGCGAGTTGCGAAAGCCAGGGAATGCCTGCTGCAGCTTGGTCAGGGCCGAGGGGGTGGCCGGTGCCGGCGCCGGGTCGAGCACGCGGTGCTGTTCGAAGGGCGTCGCCGCCTGGGGATCGAAGCGCCGAGGGACACGAGCCGCCCGGAAAAAATCGCGCCCGAAGCGCAGCTTCACGAGCCCGTTGTTGGCGATCCAGCTCGGAAGATAGTGCCGCAGCAGCCGGAAGCTGTCGGGCACGATGTCGGCGTAGGACGCGTTGAACTGCGACACCACATAGTTGCCATCGGTGCCCCGGCGGCAGGTGAAGTCCTTGCCGTTGATCGTGATATCCATCGGCATGGAAGGCGCGGTCGCGCGCAGCACCGAAGCGCGCACGCGCAACTGCGGCAGCTCGACGCCCACGTTGCCGCCAAATAGCCGGGACCACGCCCCGCCCGCCAACAGCACGGAACCCGCCTGTACCGGGCCGCGCTCCGTCAGCACACCCGTGAC
>JAKOWQ010000454.1 GCA_029781465.1 Pseudomonadota bacterium | reverse complement strand
AGGCCTGCGGGCTGGACTATGGGCAGTACAATGTCGGCGATGGCCCGGCGGCCTTCCTGACCATGATTATCGGCGCGATCACCGTGGGGCTGGCGCTGTGGGTGGAGTTCACCTTCGATCCGCCGGTCTGGGTCCACGCGCTGCTGTGGATCCCCTTCGTCGCGATCACCACGCTGGCGGGCCTGCGCCTGAGCAAGGCCGCGCTGCTGGCGGCGGAATACCAGCGCAAGGCGCGCCAGGCGACCGGCGAAGACCTGCGCAAACCACCTTCGGCAGGTTCAGGGCAATCGGGTGAATAATCGCATCCCGGTGGTCCCGACCCTGCTGGTGCTGCTAGCGGTCGGGGTGATGATCCGGCTGGGGTTCTGGCAGCTTGACCGGCTGCACCAGAAGGAGGCGCTGCTGGCGCGCTATGGCGCGGCTCAGGCGATGAACGCCGAAGTCCCCTACCTTCCCGCCACGCCCGATATCGAAGCGCAGCTCTACCGGCGCGCAGGGGCCAACTGCATCAGCGTGCGCGCGATTTCCGCGCGGGCCGGGCACGATGCGCATGGGCGCACCGGCTGGGCCCATGTCGCCCGCTGCGTCCTGCAGGTTGGCGGCGAGGGCGATGTGGTGATCGGCTGGTCGCAAAGTCCGCAGTCGCCGGTCTGGACCGGCGGGATGGTTCACGGCGCTATCGCTCCCGGGCCTCGCCTGATTGCCGATCCGCCGTTGGCCGGGCTTGCCGCCAACGCCCGGCCCGATCCCAACGACATTCCCAACAACCACCTGTCCTACGCGGTGCAATGGTTCCTGTTCGCCGCCACCGCGCTGGTGATCTATGGCCTGGCGCTGCGCAAGCGCCTTGCCGCGAGGGACGGGGAGGGCTAACGGCGCCCTCGATGGACTATATCAGCACCCGCGGCAGCGCTCCGGCGCTCGATTTCGAAGGCGCGACGCTGGCCGGGCTGGCCAGCGACGGCGGGCTCTACGTTCCGCGTGAATGGCCGCGCCTTTCACCAGACGAGATCGCTGCGATGGCCGGTCTGCCCTATGCCGAACTGGCGCAGCGGATCATGCAGCCCTTCGTCGGGCACAGCCTCACGCCCGAGCGCCTGCTCGAGCTGACCACCCAGGCCTATGGCCGCTTCGCCCACAAGGCGGTCACCCCGCTCAAGCAGCTCGACGAGCAGCAATGGCTGCTTGAGCTGTTCCACGGCCCGACACTGGCCTTCAAGGATGTGGCGCTGCAACTGCTGGGGCTGCTGTTCGAGGAGTTCCTGGGCCGCGGCGGCGATCCGCTGACCATCGTCGGGGCAACCTCGGGCGATACCGGATCGGCGGCGATCGATGCCGTGGCGGGCCGGGCGCGGGTCGATATCTTCATGCTCCACCCCCAGGGGCGGGTGAGCGACGTTCAGCGCCGGCAGATGACCACAGTGCTGGCCCCCAACGTTCACAACATCGCGATTCAGGGCACTTTCGACGATGCCCAGGCGATGGTGAAGCGGATGTTCAACGATCCCGCCATGACCGGGCAGTTCTCGATCGGGGCGGTCAATTCGATCAACTGGGCGCGGCTGATGGCGCAGGTGGTCTATTACTTCGCCGCCGCCCTCCAGCTGGGCGCGCCGCATCGCGAAGTGGCCTTTGCCGTGCCGACCGGCAACTTCGGCGATGTTTTCGCCGGCTATGTCGCGGCGAAGATGGGGCTGCCGATCCGGCGGCTGATCGTGGCGACCAATGTCAACGACATCCTCCACCGCGCGCTTTCCACCGGCGACTATTCGGCCGGAACGGTCACGCCCACGGCGGCGCCATCGATGGACATCCAGGTCTCCTCGAACTTCGAGCGCCTGTTGTTCGACGTGGGCGGGCGCGACGGAAAGGCCCTCGCCGCGCAGATGGCGGGATTTGAAGCGACCAGGGCGATGCAGCTCACCAATATGCAGCGCGAAGGCGCGGCGGCGTTGTTTTCCAGCGCCCGGGCCGATGCGGGCGACATGGCGCAGGCGATCCGCTGGGCCTGGGAGGCCAGTGGCGAACTGCTCGATCCCCATACCGCGATCGGCCTCCACGCCGCGCGCGCGGCGGATCTGCCGCGCGAGGTGCCGGTGGTGACGCTGGCCACAGCCCACCCGGCCAAGTTCCGCGACGCGGTGGAGCGCGCGACCGGCCATCGCCCGATGTTGCCCTCGCGGATCGGAGACCTGTTCGACCGCGAGGAACGCATGATCGAGCTGCCCGGAGACTATGCCGCGATCGCGGACTACATTGCCGCCCACGCGGTGCCGCGAGGCTGATGGCAGACCTTTCGCTCCAGCCCCTGATCCTCGCCGGCGAGGGCTGGTCCGACTATGGGCTGGTCGATAGCGGGCACGGCCGCAAGCTCGAGCGCTATGGCCCCTGGCGCTTCATCCGCCCCGAACCCCAGGCAATGTGGGCGCCGCGCCAGGCGGACTGGCAAGCGCACGGCGAATTCGTTCCCGGATCGGACGAGGATGGCGGCGGGCGCTGGAACCTCGATTCCTCGGTGCCACGTGATGGCTGGCCGCTGGCCTGGAACGAGGCCCGCTTCACCGCGCAGTGTACCCCCTTTCGCCACCTCGGCTTCTTTCCCGACATGGCCCCCGTATGGGACTGGATGCGCGAGCAGCTTGCCGGGCAGGACGATGCCGACACGCTCAACCTGTTTGGCTATACCGGGGTCGGCACCCAGGCGCTCAGCCGTCACGGGCGCGTGACCCACGTCGATGCCAGCAAGAAATCGGTCGCCCAGGCCCGCGCCAATGCCGCACTTGCCGGGATGGAGGATCGCCCGGTGCGCTGGCTGGTTGACGATGCCGCCAAGTTCGCCGCGCGCGAGGTGCGGCGCGGCCGGCGCTATGACGGGATCATCCTCGATCCGCCCAAGTTCGGACGCGGCCCCGAAGGCGAGGTCTGGCGGCTGGAGGAACACCTGCCGGGCCTGATCGCGGATTGCCGTGCCCTGCTTGATGGGCAAAGCCGGTTCCTGTTTCTCACCGTCTATGCCGTGCGGATGAGCTCGCTGGCGATCGGCGGCTTGCTGGCCGAGGCGCTGGCGGATCTGCCCGGAACGATCGAGCACGGCGATCTGGCGGTGCGCGAGGACGGCCCCCATGGCCGCCTGCTGCCCACCGCCATTTTCGCACGCTGGCGCAACGGTTGAAGCGTTACCTGCGCGGCTTTCGGAAGCGCAGCACGAACTGATCGGTCTTGCCGCGGATCCCGCTTTCCTGAACCTTGAGCGTGTGATCGTCGGCCGGGTGGCGCAGCACGGCGCTGCGCGCCTCAAGCTTGAACCCGGCGGCCTCTACCTCGCGGATCACCGTCGCATCCTCGATCCGGTGCAGGGTGGATGTCTGTGTGGCACCGGCTCCCGCTGCGGCCTGATGATCGCTGACCAGGTAGACCCCACCGGGTTTGAGCGCGGCAAAGGCCGCACGGTTGACGATCTGCGCGGTCTCGACATCGTCGACCTTGGAATTCTTGAAGTCGTGATAGTTCTGTGTGGTCCACACCACGTCCACCGGCTCGGGGGCAAGTTTGTCGCCAATCTTGCCGATCACCATCGCGACATTGCCGCTGGCCTGGGAAATCGCCACCACCGCCGGGTTGGCGCGGGTGCCGAAGGCATAGACATAGCCGGTCGGGCCTACCGCCAGGCTCAGCACGCGGGTGAAATAGCCGCCGCCCGGGGCCAGTTCGGCCACTTTCATCCCCGGTCTGATGCCGGCAAAGGCTACCAGCTCGGCAGGCTTGCGATCGGCATCGCGGGCCTTGTCGGCATCGGAGCGTTGCGGCCCTCCCAGCAGGATCGCGAAGTTGGTTGCATGAACCGCCACTGCGGGAACGGTGGCAAGCGCGATGGCTGCCGCGGCAACAAGGGCTTTTCTACGCATGAAATTCTCCCACAGGCAGTTTCTCCGCCAAGGTCTATCGCATCTTCGCGCTGGCTCCAAAGCCGCATTCGGCAGACGACATTGCTTGCCAGGATGGCGGGGAAATGCCATCGGCGCGGGCATGGCCGATAGCCTGATCCTGGAAGTCGCCGATTTCGAACACGATGTCCTTACCGGCATCTATTCGGAAGAAACCGGGCGCCCCCAGCCGCTGCGCTTCACCGTATCGGTACGGCTGCGCGCGGCACCCCGCTATCTTGCCGATACCCCGCTTTCGGCCAGCAAGAATTACATGGACCTCAAGTTCGCGGCCTCCGAGGCGCTGCCGCAAGGGGTTCATTTCAAACTGATCGAGGCGGTGGCCGATCATATCTGCGAAACGCTGTTCGTGCAGGACGAGCGGGTCGAGGCGGTGACGGTCAAGATCGTCAAGCTGGCGATCAGCGAGAACGGCGAGAAGATCGGCATCACCCTTACCCGCGAGCGGCGCTGATGCGGGTGGTGCGGATAGAGGCGCTTCCCGCCGATCCGCTCGATGCCGCAGCCGCATTCCACGCCCGCTGGCTGCCTGCTTTGCGAACGAGCGATGGGGACTTGCTGATTGTCTTTCCCCCGGCAGGGCACATGCATCGCCTGTGGCGGGTGGCAGCGACGCAGGAGCTGGCCCGCGAGGCCGCGCCACACCGGGTCAACGCGCTTGCCGCCGCAAACGATGAGGGGATCGCGGCCGCGCTGGTTTTGCTTGCCGATTGTCAAGGCATCACCGGGCAATATCTGGTTCTCGATCAGCCGACCGTGCTATTGCCGCAGCAATGAGCAGTGGCCATCCCCTGATCGATCGGTTTGCGCGCCGCATTTCCTATCTGCGCCTGTCGGTAACCGATCGCTGCGATCTGCGCTGCACCTATTGCATGCCCGAGCGCCAGCAATTCCTGCCGCGCAAGGACGTGCTCAGTCTTGAGGAACTGCACCGCCTGGCGCTGGGTTTCATCGCCCGGGGTGTAACCAAACTGCGCCTGACCGGGGGCGAACCGCTGGTGCGGCGCGATATGATCGAGCTGGTTCGCGCGCTGGGCCGCGAACTCGGACGCGGCCTGGACGAGCTGACCCTCACCACGAACGCCACCCGGCTGGCCGAATTTGCCGAACCGCTGCGCGACGCCGGGGTGCGGCGGATCAACGTGTCGCTCGATACGCTCGATCGCGGGGCATTTGCCCGGTTGGCCCGGCGCGACAGCCTGCCGCAAGTGCTTGAGGGGATCGAGGCCGCGCTGGCCGCCGGGCTAGCGGTCAAACTCAACACCGTCGCGCTCAAAGGGATCAATGAGGAGGAAATCCCCGAGCTGATCGGCTGGGCCCACGGCAAGGGGATGGATCTGACGCTGATCGAGGTCATGCCTCTGGGTGAAATCGATGAGGACCGTTTCGATCATTACCTGCCGCTCGCCGGGCTGCGCGCCCGGCTTGAGCAGCGCTTTACCCTGACACCAAGCGCGCACCGCACGGGCGGCCCGGCGCGCTATGCCGATGTGGCTGAAACCGGCGGGCGGTTGGGTTTCATCACTCCGCTGACCGGCAACTTCTGCGAGGGCTGCAACCGGGTTCGGGTTACCGCTACCGGCCAGCTGTTTCCATGTCTCGGCGGGATCGAGCAGGTCGATTTGCGCGCCGCGCTGCGCTCCGAAGATCCGGCGCGCGCGCTCGACGCGGCGCTGGACAGGGCGCTCTGGATCAAGCCGGAACGCCATCACTTCGCGATCGAACGCCCCGGCGCGGCGCCGACGCTGGACCGGCACATGTCGGCGACCGGAGGATAAGATGAACGCGCGGCTGCTGTTTCTCGGCAAGCTTGCCGATCTCGCCGGTGCGGCTGAGATGGAGGTTGCTCCCGGCCCGCTCGAAGCGGTGCTGGCCACGCTTGCGCCTGCGCTGGCGGTAGAGCTGCTGGGGGAACGGGTGCGCATGGCGCTCAACGGTGAGATCACCGGGGACCGCGCGGTTGTGCTTGGCAAGGGCGACGAGCTGGCTTTCCTGCCCCCGGTCAGCGGAGGCTAGGCTGGATATCCGCCTCGCCCTGGCGCCGTTCGACCCTGCAGCGGAACTGGCTGCCTTCACCGCGGCGCATCCGCAGGCCGGCGGGGTGGTTTCCTTTCTGGGCCAGGTGCGCGCCGATGGCGCGGCCGAAGCGCTGGAACTGCAACACTTCGCTCCGCTGACCCTGCCGGGGATGGAGGAGCTGGGCCGGTCAGTGCTGGCGCGCTGGTCGCTTGACGGCCTGCTGATCGTGCACCGTGCCGGAACGATGGCGCCGGGTGAGCCGATCGTGCTGGTGGCCGCCGCTGCGCGCCATCGCCGCGATGCCTTTGCCGCCGCCGATTTCGCAATGGATCACCTCAAGAGCGAATCGTGGTTCTGGAAGCGCGAAAAGCGCGCCGGGCAATGGCACTGGATCGAACCGCGCGAACAGGATTACGCCGACAAGGAGCGCTGGAGCTAAATGGCCAGGCTATCCTTGAGCGAATCGAGCACCGCGTCCTGACTGGCGACCAATTCGAGAATCTGGTTGCGGACCGATTCGATCGCGGTCGCATCCTCACCCGCGACGCGCGCGGCGGCATAGAGCGCGTCGGTATCGGCCAGCGCGGTCATCGCTTCGCTGCGGGCCGATTCGAGATCCGCTACCGCCACGGTCGCGACCGACCATGCCTCGCTCGCCACCGCCGCGCCGCGGGCATTGGCAACCAGATCGCGGGTGCGCGGAGTTTGCTGGCGGAACCGCGCATCGGCAGTACGGGCCTGGGCAAGCGCGAGGTCGAGCCGGTCGATCAGTTCTGCGCTGGGCGGCGCGGGCAGTGCGGCGGGCGCGGTATCGGGCGAGACCACCGGCGCGGTGCCGTTGATCCGCTCTGCCGCGCGGCGCTCCAGCGTGGGGTATGCGCCCCGGTCCGACGCGCAGGCACCAAGGGCGAGCGCAGCAAGCGCCGGGAGCAAGCGGAGTGTCCTGCGGTCCATGCCCGGTGCCATAGCACGCGGCGGCGCCGATGCCAGCGGGGAGTCGAGCAGGGGTGGATTTGCCCGCAACTTGCCCCCGATCTTGCGTTGACAGCCAAACCCGCTTCGACTAGGGGCAGCCCTTCTTCGGGCCCCCTGCCGCGTGGCGGGGTGTCCGGCGTGTTGCCCGGATGCATTCGCAGGGGGCAAGGCGAAGCAAGTTTGATGAACGGATAAGGGCACCATGTTCGCAGTAGTGCGCACGGGCGGCAAGCAATACCGGGTTGCCGCCGGAGACAAGATCGCGGTTGAGAAGCTGGCTGGCGAAGCCGGTGAGACCATTACCCTGGGCGACGTCCTGCTGGCCGACGACGGCGGCGAGGTCAAGGATGCCAAGGGTGTGGTGGTTTCGGCCGAGATCATCGCCCAGGCGAAGTCGGAAAAGGTGATCGTTTTCAAGAAGCGTCGCCGCCACAACTATCGCCGTCGCAACGGACATCGCCAGCAGATGACCCTGCTGCGCATCGTTTCGGTTGGCGCCGAAGCCAAGAAGGCTGCTCCCAAGAAGGAAGCCGCTCCCAAGGCCGAAGCCGCCGCCCCCGCCGCCGAGGCTGCTGCTGAAAAGCCGGCCAAGAAGGCCCCGGCGAAGAAGGCTGCCCCCAAGGCCGCCAAGTCCGCCGAATAAGATCACCGGAGTAGTTCGAGATGGCACACAAGAAAGCAGGCGGCTCCTCGCGTAACGGTCGCGATTCGGCTGGTCGTCGCCTTGGCGTCAAGAAGTTCGGCGGCCAGGAAGTGGTCGGCGGCAATATCATTATCCGTCAGCGCGGGACCAAGGTGTACCCGGGCGCCAACGTCGGCATGGGCAAGGATCACACCCTGTTCGCGCTTACCGATGGCCGCGTGCGCTTCCATGACGGCAAGCTGGGTCGCAAGTACGTCTCGGTCGACATGGCACAAGCCGCCGAATAACCGGATGGTCGATAACGGGCCATCCTCGATGGGATGGCCCCGCCGGTCCGCGAGTGACCGGCCAGACAAGGGAGAGGGGCCACCCCGTCTCCCTTTTTTCGTGTCTCCCTTGCCCACAGTCCTCCGGAATTTCCCGGGGGCACCGTAACGGCGATGTCACGCTCGGCCCCTAGGGGAGCCGCGCGGGGCCCTGGATTGGGAGATGCAAGATGTTCATTCGCAGCGAGAGGCTGTTCCTGAGGCCCGGCTGGCCCGAGGATTGGCGGGAACTGCTCGAGCGGATCGACGATGAAGGCGTGGTCAGGAACCTTGCCAGGGTGCCCTGGCCCTATACCGCCGAGGATGCGCGCGGATTTGCGGGGCAACCGCAGGATCCGCGCTGCCCGCACTTCTTCGTGACCCTGCCGAGCAGTTCGGACCCCGCGGAGCTGATCGGCTGCGTCGGGTTGGCCGAAGCCGATGGCGAGGTGGAGCTGGGATACTGGTTTGCGCGCAGGCACTGGGGCAAGGGCTATGCCACCGAAGCAACCCGGGCGGTGCTGCGGCTGGCCCGGGTTCTGGGGCACCGCACGATTGTGGCGGGGCATTTCATCGACAACCCGGCTTCCGGCGCGGTTCTGCGCAAGGCCGGCTTTGCTCCGACCGGGCGGCTGATCCGGCGCTTCAGCCTGTCGCGCGGATACGAGACGCAATCGGTCGAACACCGCATCGAGCTCGGTGCGCCGTGCGACTGCGATGGCGGCAACGATCCCGCCGACCTGCCGATGCGCGCTGCCTGAACGAAAAAAGGGGCCCCGGCCACTGGCCGGAACCCCTTCTTCTTGAGAGCCTTGGATCCGATCAGGCCGGGGCCAGCGCGGCGTC
>JAKOWQ010000329.1 GCA_029781465.1 Pseudomonadota bacterium | reverse complement strand
ATCCACCGCGCGCGGGCCAGTCACCTTTTCCTCGCCTTCGCGATATGACATGCGGAAACCATGAACGCCCTGTTCCGATCGTCTGCCTGGCTGGCCGCACTGATCGTGGCCGTGGCCGCACTTCTTTATTTCCAGCGGTTGGACACGGTGAAGGCGCCGATCTGGGATGAGACCTATTATCTCACCTCCACCGCGCGTTACCACGAAGGGCGCGCCCAGTTCGCCTCGCATCCGCCGCTGGGGATGATGCTGATCGCGGCGGGCGACATGGCCAGCGGACGCAATACCCAGGCCGACTGGAAGCGGATCGGGGCGGAAGAAGCGATTGCGGCCGAAGCCATGCCCGCCGGGTTCGACTATGTCGGGCCTCGCTTGGCCCCGGCATTGTTCGGCGCGATCGCCGCCGGGCTCTTCGCGCTCATCATGCTTGAGCTGACCGCGAGCACCTGGGCCGCCGCCCTGTTATCGCTGCTGTTCCTGGCCGATACCGCAGTGCTGGTGCAAATCCGCGCCGCGCAACTGGATGCCTTTCAGCTCGCTTTTGTCCTCGGTGCGATCCTTGCCGCGCTGCGTGCAGTCAAGCGTCGCGGGTGGCTGGCGACCTTCGCTTTCGGTGCCTGCCTGGTGGCGGCGGCACTGGTTAGGGCCAACGCGGCGATGCTTGGGATCATGGCGCCGTTCCTGCTATGGCCGCCCGCCAAAGCGCAGGATTTGCCCGAATTGGCAAAGCGGATTGCCGCCGGGGCGGGCGGCGGGCTGGCTGCTGCCGCGCTGGCCCTCGCGGCATACATCGCCCTGACCCCGCTTGCGCCAGACCCGGCAACCCCCGCCGGACAGGCGGATCTGGCCTTCATTTCGCCCGCGCACGCGCGCGCGATCGAGACCGGTGAATGGGGTCCTGCGGCAATCGCAGGGGTGGCGCAGGGAATCCAGGCCCGGATGCGCGACGATCTGGCGACGATTACCGAGAGCGATGCCCACGGCTCGCACCCCAGCGACTGGCTGTTGGGCAGCGGCATGATCCTGTTCCGCTCCGACCGGTCAAGCGGAACTATGCACGCGATCGGGCTGATCCCCAATCTGGTCGTCTGGCTGGTCTCACTGTTCGGCGTGATCACCAGTCTGCTGCCGTCGCGGCTGGCGGGCAACCGGACCCGCACCA
>JAKOWQ010000327.1 GCA_029781465.1 Pseudomonadota bacterium | reverse complement strand
TGCCGGGCCTGTGAGGCACCCTCTCGCTGGCCTCGCGGCAAGGTGATCAACCGTGTAGTGACGGATTGGCTCCGCCATTTCATATTCGCCCCATGACACCATTCACCGACCGCACGGAGCGCTTTTCCGCCCTCAAGACCGCCACCTTCGCCGGGCTGATGCTGCCCGCGCTATGGATAGGCTGGCGCTATGGCGCCGGCGACCTCGCCCCGCTGCCCGTCAAGGAAGCCCTGCATCTCACCGGCCTGTGGTCGCTGCGGCTGCTGGTCATTTGTCTTGCCCTGACACCGGCCCAGCGCTTCCTCGCCTGGCCGAAACTGGCGCTGGTGCGCCGCATGGTTGGTCTCGGCGCGGCGGCCTATGCCGGAGCCCACCTGTCGCTGTACGTGGTCATGCAGCATTTTGACCTGGCCCAGGTCGCCAGTGAAATCCTCTCGCGCCGCTATTTGCAGATCGGACTGCTCGCTCTTCTCGGTTTGGCAGCGCTGGCCTCAACCTCGACCGACGCCGCGTTGCGCCGCCTTGGGGCTCGCTGGAAAACCTTGCACAAGGCCGTTTACGCGATCACCGGCCTCGGGCTTTTGCATTTCTTCATGCAGGCCAAGATCGATGTCAGCGCTGCCGTGTTGCTGGCGGGCCTGTTCATCTTGCTGATGACCTACCGGCTGGTTCTCGCCCGCCGCCCGGTGTCAGCATCGCGCGCTCTGGTTTTCGCCGGGCTTGCCGCTGCAGCCGCCACGTTGACGCTCGAATGTGCCTGGTACGGCCTGGCGAGCGGCATATCGCCGTGGCGGGTTGCCGCCGCCAACCTGCACATCGTGCATGGGCCGCGCCCCGCGGTTCTGGTGCTCGCAACCGGCCTCGCTGCCGCCCTCGCCGTGTGGGTTCGCGCCGCCAGCAAGACCGGAACGATGAAGCGCATATGGACTTGCCTTAATCGGCGCAGCGTACTAGACAGGCGCCCGGCAAGCGCCCGTAGCTCAGCTGGATAGAGCACCAGACTACGAATCTGGGGGTCAGAGGTTCGAATCCTTTCGGGCGCGCCA
>JAKOWQ010000313.1 GCA_029781465.1 Pseudomonadota bacterium | reverse complement strand
GCCTGGGTGCGCTTTACCGGCATTTGCGAGACGCTGCTGGTGGCCTGCATCATCCCGGTCGAGCAGGACGAACTGCAGGTGATCTATTGCTACACCCAGCCGCGCGAACAGGCCGAAGGGCCGATGGCGGGCCTTGCCCGGGCGATCATCAAGGACGTCAACAAGCAGCTCGATCAGGACAAGGTGGTGTGGGACCGAATGCGCTACGAACCCAACCCGATCATCTGCGACGGTGACGGGCCGATCCCGCATTTCCGCAAGTTCTATCAGCGCTTCTATGCCGGCGGTGATGGCGTGCCGTCATCCCAGCGGTCGGCCGGATAAGGTGGCAACCCGGCGCGAGGTGGTGGCAGGCGGCGCGGCCGCAGCCGTGCTGGGCGCGGCGGGAGGAGCACAGGCGATGAAGGCAGGCGGCGGAACCGGGGACTTGCTCTCCAGCCATGACGCGCTGGGGCTGGCCGGGCTGGTGCGCCAGCGCAAGGTCTCGCCGTCCGAACTGCTCGAAGCGGCGATTGCCCGGGCCGAAGCGCTCAATCCGCGCTTCAACTTCATGGCGCAGAAGCACTATGATTTCGGCCGCACGGCCATTGCCAAAGGGCTGCCCAAGGGTCCGTTCACCGGCGTTCCATTGCTGCTCAAGGATTTGAACACCCATATCGCGGGCGAACTGAGCGAAGGCGGCAGCCGCCTGTACAAGGGCTATCGCGCGCCGGTGACGTCGGAACTGGTGCGGCGCTACCAGGCGGCGGGCTTCGTCATCTTCGGCAAGACCACTACGCCCGAATACGGCCTGACCGGGACGACCGAAAACAAGCTGACCGGCGATACGCGCAATCCGTGGAACCCGGCGCACAGCTCCGGCGGGTCCTCCGGCGGGGCGGCAGCGGCGGTGGCGTCGGGTGTCATCCCGGCGGCCCATGCCAGCGACGGGGGCGGGTCAATCCGCATTCCGGCATCGTGCTGCGGGCTGTTCGGGATGAAGCCCAGCCGTGGCCGGGTGCCGATGGGGCCGATCCGCACCGAGGGCTGGGGTGGGCTTTCCACCAACCACGCGATTACCCGTAGCGTGCGCGATTCCGCCGCGATGCTTGATGCAAGCCACGGGATCGAGCCCGGATCGCGCTATGGCGCGCCGACGCCCGACGGAACCTTCCTCTCGCAGGTGGGCAAGCACCCCGGCAAGTTGCGGATCGCGCTGATGACCCGGCCGATTGCCGGATCTCCGGTCGATCCCGAATGCATCGATGCGGCCAAGGCGGCGGCGAAGCTGTGTGAAAGCCTGGGGCATCATGTCGAGGAGGCCGCTCCGCAGCTCGATGCCGCGCTGCTGGGGTGGGCCAGTTTCGTCTCGATCGGCCCGGCAGTGGCCGCGGACATCGCCGATCGCTGCAAGGTTCTGGGCATTACGCCGGGACCGGATGTGGTCGAGCCGATGGTTCTGGCCTTTGCGGAATACGGCAAGACCTTTTCCGCGATGGACGCGGCCCGGGCCAGCGGCGTGTTGCAGGACGCGGCAATCAAGGTCGCCCGCTTCATGGAACGTTTCGACCTGATCCTGACCCCGACGCTGGCCGCCCCGCCGATCGCGCTGGGGCGGATCAACCTGACGCCGGACTGCGGTTTTCAGGAATGGGGCCAGCGCGCGGCGGTCTACTCGCCGTTCTGCCAGCTGGCCAACCTGACCGGGCAGCCGGCCATGTCGGTGCCGCTCGCCCAGGCGAAGTCTGGCCTGCCGATCGGGGTGATGTTCACCGGCCGCTATGGCGACGAGGCGCTGCTTTACCGTCTTGCCGGACAACTTGAGAAGGCCCTGCCCTGGGCCGGAAAACGGCCGCAGATTGCCTGACGGGGATCGTGGAGGGGAATGCACATGCTTGAGACAATTGCGCCATTTGTCGGCCTTCTGGGTCTGATCGGCCTCGCGGGCCTGGCGGGGATCAAGAACCCCGTCGCCAAGGACCGCGCCGGAGCGG
>JAKOWQ010000311.1 GCA_029781465.1 Pseudomonadota bacterium | reverse complement strand
GCCTGGGTTCGCTCCAGGCACTTGACCGGCTGATTGGCCTCTGACGGCAATGACCCGCACCATCTCCATCCTCGGGGCAACCGGCTCGATTGGCGCTTCCACGCTCGATCTGATCCGGCGCGAGCGGGATGGATGGCGCGTCATTGCGCTCACCGCCAACGGCAATGCCGCCGATCTCGCGCGGCTGGCGCGCGAGTTTTCGGCTGAGGTGGCGGTGGTGGCCGATGAGGCCAATCTTCCGGCGCTGCGCGACATGCTGGCCGGGAGTGGGATCGCGGCAGCGGGGGGCGCCGCGGCGCTGGTCGAGGCTGCCGGTCGCCCCGCCGATATCACCGTCGCGGCGATCGTCGGCTGCGCGGGCCTCGCGCCCTGCATGGCGGCGATCGAGCAGGGCCGCACCGTGGCCCTGGCCAACAAGGAGGCGCTGGTTTCCGCCGGCGATGTGATGCTGGGCGCGGTCGCGCGGCACGGTGCCACGCTGCTTCCCGTTGATAGCGAGCACAACGCGATCTTCCAGTGCCTGGCGGGCAACGATCCGGCCCATGTCCGCTCGATCACGCTGACCGCCAGCGGCGGGCCGTTCCGCGACTGGTCGGCCGAACAGCTGACCGCCGCCACTCCCCAGCAGGCGGTGTGCCATCCCAACTGGCAGATGGGGGCCAAGATCAGCGTCGACAGCGCCACCATGTTCAACAAGGGGCTGGAACTGATCGAGGCGCATCACCTGTTCCCGGTGGGCCTCGGGAAGCTGCGGATCGTGGTCCACCCGCAATCGGTGGTGCATTCGATGGTCGAATACCGCGACGGATCGACGCTCGCCCAGCTTGGCCCTTCAGACATGCGGGTGCCGATCGCCTCGTGCCTGGCCTGGCCGAGCCGCATGGACACGCCCTGCGCCCCGCTCGATCTGGCGGCGCTGGGCGAACTGACCTTTCGCGCGCCCGACGAGGAGCGCTTTCCCGCCACCCGGCTGTGCCGCCAGGCGGCCGAGGCGGGCGGGGCGGCCGCGGCGGTGCTCAATGCCGCCAACGAGGTGGCGGTTGCCTCGTTTCTGGACGGTAGCCTCGCGTTCACCCGGATTGCGGCAATGGTCGAGGAGGTGATGGCGAGCTATGCTCCCGCTGCCCCGGCCGCGCTGGGCGATGTGTTCGCGATTGATGAAGAAGCGCGCCGCCATGCGCGCGCCCTGCTGGAGTTTGCCTGATTTGATCCAGTCTCCTTCCGTGCTGATGATGATCGGCGCCTTCCTGCTGGTGCTGGGGCCTTTGGTGGTGTTTCACGAGCTGGGCCACTATCTGGTGGCGCGCCTGTTCAAGGTCCGCTCCGACGTGTTTTCGATCGGCTTCGGCAAGGAACTGGCCGGATGGACCGACAGGCGCGGCACCCGCTGGAAAATCGCCGCGCTGCCGCTGGGCGGCTATGTCCAGTTCGCGGGCGACATGAACGCGGCCTCGGTGCCCGATCCCGCCCTGGCGAACGCCTCTGCCGAGGAGCTGAGGGGCACCTTCCAGGCCGCGAAGCTGTGGCAACGCGCGCTGATCGTGCTGGCCGGGCCGGTGGCCAACCTGTTTCTGGCGATCGCGATCTTCTGGGTCTTTGCGATCAGCTATGGCGTACCGGTCGCCCCGCCGCGGATTGGCGGTTTTTCCGAGCATTCCGCCGCGCAGACGGCTGGTCTGCGGGTTGGCGACACGATCACCGCGATCGATGGCGCGCCGATTTCCTCGTTCTTCGAGATCGCGGAACGGGTGGCGATCTATCCGGGCCGAACCGTGACGGTTGAGGCAGAGCGCGACGGACGCCGCATCTCCACCCCGGTCACGCTCGAAACCGCGGTCGACAAGGACGAGTTTGGCAACGAGATTCGCCGGGGAATGCTGGGCGTGCGCGCGACCGCGCTGGAATTCAAACCGGTCGGGCCGGTCGAAGCGGTTGGCGTGGCGGTCGACCAGTCGATCGGCTCGGTGCGGATGATGGCGATCGGGCTGGGCCAGATCGTCAGCGGCGAACGCCCCGTCAGCGAGATGGGCGGACCGATCAAGATCGCCAAGTTCTCGGGCGAGCGGCTGGCACTTGGCTGGCCCGAATTCGTGGCCTTTGCCGCGCTGATCTCGATTAACTTGGCATTCATCAACCTCCTGCCAATTCCTACCCTCGACGGTGGGCACCTGGCATTCTACGCCGCGGAAGCAATCCGCCGCAGACCGCTGGGCGCGCGCAGTCAGGAATGGGCGTTCCGCACCGGTCTGGCCTTTGTGCTGGCCGTCATGCTGTTCGTCACCGTGAACGATCTTGTCGCGCTGTTTCCGATCGGGAAATGAGCCGGAAGGAATTGGGTTAACTGCGGACGAACCGGCGACTCTGCTTGATTGGCGGCCACGCATCGGGCAGAGGGCGGCAACGTATCCGCGAAACGCGGCCTAACGCGTGCCAGATGGGCGCGGGCGGCCGGGCGAAGCGAAAATTACAGGAACTGCCCCTCAGATGAATCGACAGCTCAACGATCGTTCCGGAACCACCTGCGCGCACCTGCGGCTGGCGGCGGCACTGATGGGAACCACGATGCTGGCCGGTGTGCCCGGCCTGGCGCTTGCCCAGGAAACCGCGGCGGCTCCTGCTGCGGCCCCGGCTGCCGAGGCACCCGTGCAGGAAACCATCCGTTCGATCGAGATCGTCGGCGCGCAGCGGCTCGAGGCGGATACGATCCTGTCCTACATCAAGCTGCGGCTGGGCCAGCCCTACAGCCAGGCGGCGGCTGACCAGGCGCTCAAGGACCTGTTCGCGACCGAGCTGTTCGCGAACGTCCAGGTCCGCAACAACGGCGGCGCGGTGGTGATCGAGGTTCAGGAAAACCCGGTCATCAACCGCATCGTGCTGGAAGGCAACAAGCGGCTCAAGGAGGACAAGATCCTCCCCGAAATCAAGCTTGCCCCGCGCCAGATCTTCACCCGTTCCAAGGTTCGCGCCGACGTTTCGCGCATTATCGAGCTTTACAAGCGCCAGGGCCGCTTCGCCGCCTCAGTCGAACCCAAGATGGTCATGCTCGACCAGAACCGGGTCGATATCGTTTTCGAAATCCAGGAAGGGCCCAAGTCCAAGGTCCGCAAGATCAACATCATCGGCAACCAGGCCTTCGACGACGGCGACCTGCGCGGCGAGATGATGACCAAGGAAACCGGGATCACCAAGATGTTCAGCTCGGGAACGAGCTATGACCCGGACAAGATGGCGTTCGACCAGCAGAAGCTGCGCCAGTTCTACCTGACCAAGGGCTATGCCGATTTCCGCATCGTTTCCGCGGTGGCCGAACTTACCCCCGACAAGAAGGACTTCATCATCACTTACGTGGTGGAGGAAGGGGAGCGCTACAAGTTCGGCGACGTGAAGGTGGAAAGCCAGCTGCGTGACTTTGATGGCGACCGTCTGGCCACAACCCTGCCGATGAAGAAGGGCGACTGGTACAACGCCAAGCAGGTCGAGGACACGATCGACCGCCTTAATGAAACGCTGGGCGCGTTCGGCTATGCCTTCGCCGACGTGCGGCCGAGCTACGATCGCAACAAGGACGAGCTCACCATGGGCCTGACCTTCCAGATCGCCGAGGCCCCGCGCGTCTATGTCGAGCGGATCGACGTCAACGGCAACACGCTGACCCAGGACAAGGTAGTGCGGCGCGAATTCCGTCTCGCCGAGGGCGACGCCTTCAATTCGCTCCAGGTCAAGCGTTCGACCGCGCGGATCAACTCGCTGGGCTTCTTCCAGGAGAAGTTCGAGGTTGAGCAGAAGCCGGGTTCGGCGGACGACCGGATCGTGCTTGAAGCCAATGTCGAGGAAAAGCCGACCGGCGAGCTCCAGCTTTCGGCGGGCTATTCGAGCCTTGAAAAGCTGATCTTCCAGGGTTCGGTCCAGCAGCGCAATTTCCGCGGCCGCGGCCAGACGGTCGGGCTCAGCCTGTCCTATTCGAA
>JAKOWQ010000300.1 GCA_029781465.1 Pseudomonadota bacterium | reverse complement strand
CAAGGATCGCTTCATTCACCCGCTCCATGTCGGCCTTCACCAGCGCCATCAGCGAATCGAGGCTCGGCCGCTTTTCCGGCTCGGAGCCCTCAAACGGTATGACGACGCCCATATGGCCCCCTTTTGGTTTGCCCATCACCCCGCTCTTAGCGCGCGTTCCGGTGAAATGGAATCATTTAGCCAGGGACCAAGCGCCGCAAGATCACAGCGCGGCGGGTTGCCGCGCTCCATTGATCATCAATGATGCTTGCAATCGGATATGGACACGAGGCTTTCCGCGCCCCACATTCTGCCGGAAATGCGGGAACTTTTGCGAAGCAACGATCCGGTGTTGTTGTCCTATGCCGGTCACCTTCTCGATGAAGCGGGTATCGCCCACCTGCTGCTCGATAGCTATACCAGCGCCATCGAGGGCTCGATCGGCGCCATCCCGCGCCGTCTGGTCGTGGCGGATGCCGACTTCGCCAAGGCCCGTTTCGCGCTCAGTAACGGCTCGCTAACCATCAGCGATTAAAAGTTGAACGAATGCAGATGAGTTCGCCCGCTATCGAGGTCCCGCCGCCGCCCCCGCCAAATGGGCCGGTGGTGCCGTCTTCCTTGACCGAGGACGGTTTCCTGGGCGGGCGGCTGCGGATTCTGCAGCCCGAAAAGGGCTACCGCGCCGGCATCGACGCCGTTTTCCTCGCGGCCACCATTCCCTGTGTCCCCGGCGAGAGCCTTTATGAGGCGGGGATCGGCACCGGAGTTGCCGCCCTCTGCGCCCTGGCCCGGACCTCCGACCTGCATGTGACCGGCATCGAGATCGCTGCCCGCCATGCCCTGCTGTGCGAGGAAAACGCCAAGCGCAACGGGTTCGGTAACAATCTGCGGGTGATCCACGCCGACGTGAAGGAAGCGCTGCGCAAGGACCTGACCTCGATGCCGGCGCACGGCACCTTCAATCACGCCTTCGCCAACCCGCCCTATTTCGAAGACAGCAAATCGACCGCCTCGCCGCTGCTGCTGAAGGCTCAAGCCCACGCCTTTGGTCCGGACGATCTCGAACTGTGGGTAAAAGTGCTGCACACCATGGTGACCCCGCGGGGCACTGTCACCATCGTGCATCGTGCTGAAACTCTTGGGAAATTGCTGGGTTCGCTGGAAAGCAGGTTCGGCGATATACGGGTTGCGCCGCTGTACGCGCGGGCCGGCACCGCCGCCTCGCGGGTCATTGTCCAGGGCGTCAAGGGATCGAAGGCCCCGATGCAGCTGTTGCCGGGCC
>JAKOWQ010000270.1 GCA_029781465.1 Pseudomonadota bacterium | reverse complement strand
AGGACAGCTATCGTCCCGGCAAGCAACCCCCGCTGGTGCAGCGCAACCACGATGGCGCGCGCGACCGTGAGACCTATCGCAAGATCTACCGCTCGGAGCACCACTATCGCGTCCGCCCCGATGTGCGTCCGCGCGGCTGGTATTCGCATGACTGGATTCTGGGCGAGATCCTGCCCAGCCTGTTCTGGACGCGCAGCTACTGGATCGTTCAGTACTGGCTCTATGATCTGCCAATCCCGCCGGTCGGCTGCATCTGGGTGCGCTATGGAGACGATGCCCTGCTGATCGACCAGCGCACCGGCGAGGTTATCATGGTGATCCACGACATCTTCTACTATTGAGCCGTGGCTCAAACGAAGCTGTAGGGATCAATGTCCACGCCGATCCGTACGCCCTGCGGAAAAGACAGTGACGCCAGCCACTGGCGGATCACATCCTGAAGCTGTGCCGAGCGGCGGGCATTGATCAGCAGGCGATAGCGATAGCGCCCGCGCAGCAGCGCCAGCGGGGCAGGGGCAGGGCCAAGCACCAGCACATCGGGCAGGTGCGGCCTTGTCCCGCCGATCGCGCGGGCGGCTTCGCGGGCTTCGGCCTCGTCCTCGCTGGAAACGATGATCGCCGCCCAGCGTCCGAACGGCGGGGCGCCAGCCTCGCGCCGGGCTTCGGCCTCGGCGGCGTAGAAGGCGTCGCGGTTGCCGGCGGCGAGCGCGGCGATCACCGCGGCTTCGGGGTGCCGGGTCTGGATCAGCACTTCGCCCGGTTTTTCGCCGCGACCGGCGCGGCCCGCAACCTGGGCGATCTGCTGATAGGTCCGCTCGCCCGCGCGCAGGTCGCCGCCCTCTAGCCCAAGGTCGGCATCGACCACCCCGACCAGGGTCAGCTCAGGAAAGTGATAGCCCTTGGTCACCAGCTGGGTGCCGATGATGACATCGATCAATCCTTGTTCGGCGGCAGCGACGAATTCGGAAATCTTTTCCGGTGAGTTGAGCGTGTCCGATGTGACCAGCGCGGTCCTTGCTTGGGGAAACAGTTCCTTCACCTCGTCGGCGATCCGTTCCACCCCCGGCCCGCAGGCGACCAGGCAATCGCCGGTGTGGCATTCGGGGCATTCGTCGGGCACGGGAACCTCATGCCCGCAATGGTGGCATGAAAGCCGGCGCGACAGCCGGTGTTCGACCAGCCAGGCGCTGCAATTGGGGCACTGGAAGCGATAGCCGCAATGGCGGCACAGCGTCAGCGGGGCATAGCCGCGGCGGTTGAGGAACAGCAGCGATTGCTCGCCGCGCTCCAGCCGTTCGCGCATTTCGGCAACCAGCCGGGGGGCCAGCCAGCGCCCGCGCTCGGGCGGCTCCTTGCGCAGGTCGAGCACGGCAATCTCGGGCAGCTGCGCCCCGCCGAAGCGATCGGGCAGGACCACCCGCTCGTAAACCCCCGCCTCGGCCATCTCGAGCGATTCGAGCGCCGGGGTGGCGCTGGCAAGGATCACCGGAACCTTCTCGAACCGGGCACGGATCACCGCGACATCACGGGCGTTGTAGCGCACCCCGTCGTCCTGCTTGAAGCTGACCTCGTGCGCCTCGTCGACCACCAGCAGCCCCAGCCGCGCATAGGGCAGGAACAGCGCCGAACGCGCGCCGACCACCACCTGCGCCTCACCGGATACGATCGCCCGCCAGGCGCGCCGCCGCTCGCTCGCCTTGAGGCTGGAATGCCACAGCACCGGCGGCGTACCAAACCGCGCCTCGAACCGGCGCAGAAAGTTTTCGGTCAGCGCGATTTCGGGCAGCAGAACCAACACCTGGCGCTTGCGGCGGATCGCTTCGGCCACGGCTTCGAAATAGCATTCGGTCTTGCCCGATCCGGTAACCCCATCGAGCAGGAAGGGGCGGAACTCCTCCGCGCTGACCGCCGCGACAAAGCGGTCGGCGGCTTCTTTTTGCTCCGCGCTGAGGTCAGGCGCCGCGAAAGCGGCGCGCGCGCGCGGGTAGGGGCGATCGAGATCGACCGTGACGGGTTCGAGAATCCCGGTGTTGACCATCCCGCGCAGCACAGCCTCGGAAACCCCGGCGATCGCCGCCAGCTCGCGGATCGTCGCCTGCTCGCCGTGGAGCGCGTCCATCGCCGCCGCGCGCTGCGGGGTAAGGCGCCTGGGTTCGTGGCCGGAAAGGCGGTATTCGGTGGTGGTTCCCCCGCCGCGCAGTGCTGCCATGCTGCCCAGCGCCATCCGTGCCACCGCGTTGAACGGCGCGACGTAATAATCCGCGCACCATTCGATCAGCCGTCGCAGCGGTGCTGCCAGCGGGGCCACCGGCAGCACTTCAAGGATCGGGCGGAGCTTGGCCTCTGGCACTTCGTCGCCGGGCAGGCGATCCGCTTCCCACACGATCCCCAGCACCTGGCGCGGCCCGAGCGGAGCCAGCACCAGTGATCCCGGTTCGACCGAGAGGTGCGCGGGCACCGTGTAGTCGAGCACCGGAAGTGCCGGATTGAAAACGAGGAGTCGAATGCGGTTCATCTTTGTGACACTATGCAGCGGCCGAAGCAGGCGAACCACCCTGCCGTCTAGAGGAGCCGTGGACAATGCCGCAGATTGCCCCCTATCGCCCCAGCCGCCGTGCCTTTCTTGCCGCAGGCGGGGCCAGCGCCGCGCTGTTGCTGGCGGGATGCGCCAATTCGCGCATCAGTCTGGTCGAAGCGATCCGCCGCTTGCTGCTGCTGGCCAGCGAACGTGCCTTTGCCCTGCTGACCGCGCCCGGCGGCTTCTGGGACCGGTCGGTGGCGCGTCTGGCTCTGCCCGAGATGTTCAACGGGCGCGGGGCAATCCTCCAGCAGGTGCTGGTATCCGCCCTGTTCAAGGAACGGCTTCAGCGCGAGCTCAACCATATCGCCGAAGACGGCGCCCGCCGCGCCGCCCCGGTTGTGGCCGATGCGGTGCGCGCGGTGGGGGTCGACGATGCCCTGGCGATCGTCAAGGGCGGTCCGCGCGCGGCCAGCGACTATCTGCGCCGGACCATGGCTGGCGGCCTGGTCGAGGTGATGGCCCCGGCGCTGGGCGATGGGCTGCGGCTGGCGCAGGATCCGATCGTCGGCCAGGCGCTGGCCGCGCTGACCGGCGTGAACGTCGGCCAGGTTGCCCATTCGCTCTCGCTGGAGGCGGACGAGGCGATCTGGGGCGAGATCGGCCGTCAGGAGGCCGATATTCGCGCCAATCCGGAAGCGACCAACGATCCGTTGCTGATCGCGGTGTTCAAGCTGGCATAAGGGGCTAGGCCCCCGCGCACGGCTTGCCTATAGCACCCGGGGAATCGCTTCCTGGGAGCCGCGCTAGCATGAAATTCTTCGCCGACACCGCCGAGATCGACGACATCAAGGATCTCGCCGCCACCGGGCTGCTCGATGGCGTCACCACCAATCCCAGCCTGATCATGAAATCGGGCCGCGATTTCATGGAAGTGACGAAGGAAATCTGCGCGCTGGTCGATGGTCCGGTCAGCGCAGAGGTGGTCGCGCTCGACCATGCGGGGATGATGCGTGAGGCCGAGGTCCTGCGCAAGCTGGCCGACAATGTCTGCATCAAGGTGCCGCTGACCATCGACGGGCTGAAGACCTGCAAGGCGCTGACCGGCGACGGCACGATGGTCAACGTCACGCTGTGCTTTTCCGCCAACCAGGCGCTGCTCGCGGCCAAGGCCGGGGCAACCTTCGTTTCGCCCTTCGTCGGCCGCCACGATGACAACGGCTTTGACGGGATGGGGCTGATCAGCGACATCCGCCTGATCTATGACAACTATTCCTTCGCCACCGAAATTCTCGTCGCCTCGGTCCGACACGGCATCCACGTGCTGGAAGCCGCCAAGATCGGCGCCGATGTGATGACCGCGCCGCCCGCAGTGATCCGCGGCCTGTTCAAGCACGTGCTGACCGACAAGGGGATCGAGGGCTTCATGGCCGATTGGGCCAAGACCGGGCAATCGATCTGACGGGTTGAACCTTGGCCGACGAATCCCCCCTCGACCGCTTCAAGAGCGTGCTGACCGGCGCCAGCCGGGCGATTGCGCACGAGCCGGAACTCGAAGTGGCGTGGACCGCCGATACCCCCGCCGCCAACGGCAAGAACCTGCGCGTGCCGATGCCCGGCCGGGCCTTGCCGCGCGAACAGGCGATGGAGGCGCGCGGCTTTGCCGACAGCTTCGCGCTGCGCCTGCGCCATCACAACGAGGCGCTCCACGCCCGCAACGCACCCTCCGAAGCGGTGGCGAGGGCCTGTTACGACACGGTCGAGCAGGTGCGCTACGAGGCGCTGGGATCGAATGCCTATGCCGGCATGCGCCGTAATCTCGATGCCGCGCAGGCGGTGCGGCTGGCGGGCGATCCGGTCACCCGCGCCAGCCGCCCGGACGAAGTGCCGATGCAGGCCGCGCTGGGCCTGCTGCTGCGCGAACACCTCACCGGTCAGCCCGTGCCCGAGGCCGCGCGCGATGGGGTGGACCTGCTGCGCGGCTGGATCGAGGCGCGTGCGGGCAACGATTTCGAGGCCCTGGCGCTCTCGCTCGACGATCAGCAGGCCTTTCAGCATCTTGCGCTCGACATGCTTCAGCACCTCGAGCTGACCCGCGCCGACCAGCTTGAACCCGATACCGCCGAGGATCAGGACCAGGACAGCGAGGATCAGGACGAGGAGCAGCCCGATCAGGGCGAATCGCAGGACCAGGCATCGAGCGAGGCTGCTGCCGAGCCCAGCGAGGGCGACGAGGAGGGCGAAGACCAGGTCGAACGCCAGATGGAGGACGAAAGCGCCGAGGCCGAGGAAGGCGACGAAGGGGAGGAGGGCATGCTTCCGACCCGTCCCAATCGCCCCTGGACCGAGCTGCCGACCAATTTCGACTACCGCGCCTATACCACCCA
>JAKOWQ010000453.1 GCA_029781465.1 Pseudomonadota bacterium | reverse complement strand
CGCATTTGACCTGGCCGAAGAAGGCCGGAACCTCTTCCAGCACGTAATGATGCTTGAGCGCGCCGCCGGCCTCGCCATAGGTTGAGGGCAGCGGTACTTCGAGCGCCTGCCCTTTGAGGTAGGCCGCGATCTCATCGATGTGCTGCTTCAGCGCCTGGCGGCGGTGATCGCCGCTCGATCCGCCACTGCGCGCGTGGCCCAGTTCTTCCTTGGCCTTGTCGATCAAGGTGGTGAGATAGGCATAGACGTGATCCATGTTCTCGCGCTTGAGCGCGATCATCTTCTCCACGTATTCCTTGCGCACGCGCAGGGCCGCGGTTTCGGGATGTTCCGAGCCCTGGAACCCCTGGTTCCAGCTGATGGATTTTTCCTGGATCATGCCGCGATCCTAACCCATGCATGGTTACCTTCGCGTTAAGCACGGCGGCAAATTCCGGTTTCGCTTGCTGCCCCACCGCCGCGCGCTAACATGCATCCCAGCCAACGGATTGGAGTGTTTTGAGATGGGCGGATTTCTGATTGCCTTGCTGGCCTTCGGCGCGATCTTCCTGCTGATGGGCGTGCGCGTGGTGCGCCAGGGCTTTGTCTATACGATCGAGCGGCTGGGCAAATATACGCTCGCCGCGCAACCAGGGATGCACCTGATCATCCCCTTCGTCGACCGTGTGGGCCACAAGGTCAACATGATGGAGCAGGTGCTCGACATTCCGGGGCAGGAAATCATCACCAAGGACAACGCCATGGTCGGGGTCGATGCGGTGGTGTTCTTCCAGGTGCTCGATGCCGGCAAGGCGGCCTATGAGGTTGCCAATCTCTATGTCGCGATCATGCAGCTCACCACCACCAACCTGCGCACGGTGATGGGTTCGATGGACCTCGACGAAACCCTGTCGAAGCGCGACGAGATCAATGCCAAGCTGCTGATGGTGATCGATCACGCCACCGAGCCGTGGGGGATCAAGATCACCCGGATCGAGATCAAGGACATTCGTCCGCCGGCCGACATTTCCAACGCGATGGCCCGCCAGATGAAGGCCGAACGCGAAAAGCGCGCCCAGATTCTTGAGGCCGAAGGGCTCAAGAGTTCGGAGATCCTGCGCGCCGAAGGGCAGAAGCAGGCGCAGATTCTCGAGGCCGAAGGTCGCCGCGAGGCCGCCTTCCGCGATGCCGAGGCGCGCGAACGCGCCGCCCAGGCCGAGGCCCAGGCAACCAAGGTCGTGTCCGAGGCGATCGCCGGATCGGGCAGCCAGGCGCTCAACTATTTCGTCGCCCAGAAATATACCGAGGCAGTGGCCCAGTTCGCCAGCTCGCCCAACGCCAAGACCATCCTGTTCCCGGTCGAGGCGACCCAGCTGATCGGCTCGGTCGGCGGGATCGGCGAGCTGGTCCGCGATGCGCTGGCACCCGGCAAGGGGGGCAAGTGATGCCCTCGCTCGACATGATCGAGCCGCACTGGTTCTGGCTGGCACTGGGCCTGGTGCTGGCAATCGGGGAAATGACCATTCCCGGCGTTTTCCTGATCTGGCTGGCCGGGGCGGCGATCGTCACCGGGCTGGCTGCCTGGGTGTTGCCGATCGGCGTGCCGGTGCAGGTGGTACTGTTCGTGGCGCTGGCGCTGGTTTCGGTCTTTGCCGGCAAGCGCTATCTCGCCGACAATCCGATCGAACCCGCCGATCCCAAGATGAACGATCGCGGTGCGCGCGCCGTTGGGGAGACGGTTCTGGTGACGAGTGCAATCGACGGGGGCACCGGGCGCGTGCGGCTGGGTGACAGCGAATGGCTGGCCAAGGGCCCCGATGCCGAACCGGGCACGCGGATGCGGGTTTCGGGTCACGACGGCGCGGTGCTGCTGGTCGAACACCTGCACTGATCGCCGCTTGTGTAACCATTCCGGTCCGCCGCGCGAACTGGGCGGCGCAAAGGAGACTGCCATGACCGACAAGATCCGCAAGACCGAGGCCGAATGGCGCGAAGACCTCAGCCCCGAACAGTACCACGTGCTGCGCGAAGGCGGGACCGAGCGGGCCTTTACCGGCAGGTACGAAAGCAACAAGGCCGAGGGTCTGTACCGCTGCGCCGGTTGCGGCACCCCGCTGTTCTCCAGCGGGACGAAGTACAATTCGGGATCGGGCTGGCCGAGCTACACCGCGCCGGTCGAGGCAGGCGCGGTCGAGGAACTGCGCGACATGTCGCACGGAATGGTCCGTACCGAAGTGCGCTGCGCGCGCTGCGAGGGCCATCTGGGCCATGTCTTCCCCGACGGTCCACGCGACGCGGGCGGACTGCGCTATTGCATCAACTCGGCCTCGCTCGATTTCGTGCCCGAGGATTGAACCCGGTACGCGGCCATTTGCCCATTAACCCTGCGTTACATTTCGCCTATGCATAGGCCCGACGCAGGGGAGTGGACCCCGGCATGAGGAATTGACGGGCCAGATGGCAAGGAAAGATATCCGGCGCGCGGCGCCGTCCGGCGGTGGCGGAAAGCCCGAAAGGTCTGCCCCCACCGGCTGGCGCAAGTGGCTGCGCCGGATGTTTCTGTGGGGCTTTTCACTGGCGCTGCTCGGAGCGATGGCACTCGCCGTGGCGGTGGGTCTGGCCGCGCAATCGCTGCCCGGCTTCGATGAAATGAAATCAAGCCAGGCGGGCCAGATGATCGTGGTGCGCGCGCGCGACGGGACCGAACTGGTCTCGCTCGGGCCGAGCTATGGCAAATGGCTGAGCTACGAACAGATCCCGGCGGTGATGCGCGATGCAATGGTTTCGGTCGAGGACCGGCGGTTTCGCTCGCACATCGGGATCGACCCGATCGGGCTGGCGCGCGCCGGATACGTTTCGGCCACCACCGGCAAATCGCTGCGTGCCACCTCGACCATCACCCAGCAGCTCGCCCGCACGGTATTCCTCAACAACTCGCGCTCGCTGGTGCGCAAGGGGCGCGAGGCGATCCTGGCGATGGCGCTGGAGTGGAAGTTCTCCAAGGAACAGATCCTCGAGCTCTATCTCAACAAGGTCTATTTCGGCGGCGGGGCCTATGGCGTCGATGCCGCCAGCCGCAAGTTCTTCGGTCACCCGGGGACCGAAATGACCCTGCCCGAGGCGGCGATTGTCGCCGGTCTGGTCAAGGCGCCGTCGCACTATGCACCGACCGCGGACAAGGAAGCTGCCGTGGGGCGCGCAGGGGTGGTGCTATCGCTGATGGAGGCGCAGGGCGCCGTCAGTCCGTCCGAAGCGGCCGCGGTCGATTTCGGCAAGGTGCGTTTCGCGACCGAATCCGGACAGAATTCGGTGCGCTATTTTACCGACTGGGCCCTGCCGCAGCTCGACCTGCTGCTGGGCGAGAACAGCGAACCGATCGAGGTTTGGACCACGCTTGACGTGGGCATGCAGCGCGCCGCGACCGAGGCGATCCGCAGCCAGGTTCCCACGGGCGCGCAGGGCGCGCT
>JAKOWQ010000232.1 GCA_029781465.1 Pseudomonadota bacterium | reverse complement strand
TCCTGTGCTGCGAGGTCCGCGGTGAACGGCCTCCATCAACTGTTCAGGTTTGGGTCGTCAAAGGCGGACGGGCCACCGGGCCCGCTTACGATCTTCGGTGATCCAGGTTCCATCGGGGTCCCGTCCGCCCCAATCATAGCCTAATCGCGATACACAGGGTTCCAGCTCGCGCGAGCTCCGCTCGCTTGGCTGGAATGACGGGATTGAGATGAGCCATCGTCTTTCCTATCCGCTATTCGTTGCTGACTATCCGCCGCTCGCTATTCGCCCTTCTTCATCACCGCCATGAAGAACCCGTCGGTTGCATGCCGGGCTGGGGTGAGGGTCAGCATCTCATGTGAACCATCCGCCGAAACCGGCGGTTCACCGCCCGCCGCCGCGCGCCATTGCTCCGTATACGGAATGATTTTGCAATCAGGATGCCGTTTAAGAAACGCCTGCACCTGATCGCCGTTTTCCTGCGGCAGCAGCGAACAGGTGATATACACGATGCGGCCGCCGGGCTTCGCCAATTCGAACCCCTTTTCAAGCACTTGCCGCTGGTCGCTGAGACGCTGGTTCAACTGCTTTTCGGTGAGCCGCCACTTGCCGTCTGGCTTCCGCCGCCAGGCGCCCGAGCCGGAACATGGCGCGTCGATCACAACGCAGTCGAAGCCGCCGAAACCGGCGAGCTTCGCACCCTCGTCCGCCGCGATCACCTCGATGTTGGTCGCCCCGGAGCGCCCGATCCGTTCGAAGATCGGCCGCAGCCGGTGCCGGTCGCTGTCATGGGCGACGAGTTTCCCAACGTTCTTCATCATGGCGGCCAGCGCCAGCGTCTTGCCGCCCGCCCCGGCGCAGATGTCGGCCACCGTCTCGCCGGGCGCAACACCGCTCATCAGCGCCGCCACCTGCGAGGCCGCATCCTGCACCTCGAACCAGCCGAGCCCATGCGCCGGTTCCGCCTCGACATTGGCGTTACGTGAATCCGGGCCGGGAGCGGCAATCCGCACCGCCCACGGCGACAGCGGCCCTTCAACGGCGCCGAATTTCTTCAGCGCCTCCAGCACCTGCTCCCGCGATGCTTTCAGCGCATTGGCGCGGAGATCGATCGGCGCGCGCTCCGCCAGCGCCCGGCCCTCTTCCGCTGCGCCTTCTCCGAATGCCCGCTCGAAGGACGGCACGATCCACACCGGCAGATCGCCCGCCACCGCCACGGATGCATCCGCGGCAGCCGCCCGCGACAGCGCCTCGCGCTCGGATTTCGTCAGCGCACCCGGCCCATGCTGCTCCTCCGCCAGCGCGGCGATCTCCGCGACCGGAAGCCCCCAGACATCGCGCAGGCCCGCCAGCACCAGGGCCCGCGGCCCCTCGTCGCTCATGCGGGCAGCCAGCGAATTACGCCGCCGCAGGCAATCATAGACCAGCGTGCCGATGGCATGCCGGTCGGTCGAGCCCGCGAAGCGATGCGCCTTGCCCCAGTCTTTCAACGCCTCGGAAGCCGGCCGGTGCCGCCCGAAGATCTCGCTCAGCACCTCAATCGCCGCCGCAGCACGTCCCGCCAAACGCATGATGAAACCGTTTCCGAATTATGGTGCGCCGATACCCAGCGCCTTGGCGATCTTCGGGCCGAGGTCCGGGTTGAACGGCAGCCAGCGATACAGCGTCCAGCCCAGGTCGTCGGCGCTGTAGTCGCTGAACTGTTCGGAGAGAAACGGCGCGATCTTCGCCGCATCGAACGGACACTTGCGCACCGCCTGCTCCGTCATCTGCAGCGGGTTCTTGAAGCTCACTTGATCGAT
>JAKOWQ010000230.1 GCA_029781465.1 Pseudomonadota bacterium | reverse complement strand
CCAGCGCGCGATCAAGATCGGATCGGCGGGCAAGATCTTTTCGATGACCGGCTGGAAGCTGGGCTGGACGGTATCCTCCCCGCCGCTGGCCGCGGCGATTGCGGGCACGCACCAGTTCCTCACCTTCACCACGCCCACCCCGCTGCAATGGGCTGTGGCCGAAGGGCTGGCGCTGCCCCCGGCATGGTTCGCCCGGCACCGCGCCCGTTACGAGACCGCGCGCGACCGGCTGACCGGCGCGCTGGAGGCGGGCGGTTTTCATGTCCTGCCGACGCAGGGATCGTGGTTCGTGACCGTCGATCTCGCCGCCTCGGGCCTGCCGCCCGATGACGAGGCGGTGGCCGAACGGCTGGTGCGCGAGGCTGGGGTGGCCTCGGTCCCGGTCTCGACCTTCTATGCCCGCGATGCGCAGCGCGGCTATCTGCGGCTGTGCTTTGCCAAGCGCGCCGAAACGCTTGACCAGGCGGCCGAGCGGCTGACGCAGTTCCGCCGCAAATTCTGATTGCCGCGCGCGCGGCGCCATGCAAGCTTGCCCGCAAAACAGACACACGGGCGAGGGACATGCATTACACCGAGCTGGCGCGTGCGCGCGCCGAACTGACCGGACCGGGCGGCGCGTTCGAGATTGCCGAAGCCGATGTGCTCGGCAACCGCATCCGCACCTTCAGGAACGCACCGCCCAGCGTGCGCGAATTCTGGCTTTCCACCGCCGCCTTTGCCGACCGGGACTATCTGATCTACGGCGAGGAGCGGATCAGCTATGCCGAGGCGCATCGCCAGGCCGATGCGCTGGCCGCCTGGCTGTTCGCGCGAGGGATCAAGCCCGGAGACCGGGTGGCGATCGCGATGCGCAACTATCCCGAATGGATGATCGCCTATTGGGCCTGCCTTGCCGCCGGGATCGCGGTGGTGGGGATGAACGCGTGGTGGACCAGCGAGGAGATGGCCTACGCGCTGGAGGATTCGGCGCCCCGGGCGGTGATCCTCGATGCCGAACGGCTCGAGCGGCTGCGCGGCTGTCCGCAGCTGGCCGGGCGCCATGCCCTGATCGGGGTGCGGCTCGATGATTACCCCGCCGACGTTACGCCCTGGGCCGATATTGTCGCCGGGGGCGGCGCCATGCCACAGGTTGCGGTCGATCCCGACAGCGATGCCTGCATCTTCTATACCTCGGGCACCACCGGCCATCCCAAGGGCGCGCAGCTGACTCACCGCGGCTGCGTCGCCAACCTGATGAACATGCTCTATTCCGGGGCCAGCACCGCGCTGGCGATGGAGCGTGCGACGGGGATCGCGCCGCCCGCCGAGCCGCCGGTGCCGGTGACACTGATCACCACCCCGCTGTTCCACGTCACCGCCAACAATTGCGGCGCCTATGCCACCACCGCTCAGGGCGGGGCCATGGTGCTGATGTACCGCTGGGACGCGGGCGAGGCGCTCAGGCTGATCGCGCGCGAACGCGTCACCTCTACCAGCGGGGTGCCGATCATGGCGCGCGAGATCATTACCCACCCCGATTTCGCCAGCACCGATACCTCGAGCCTGCTGGCGCTGTCGGGCGGCGGGGCGCAGCTGCCGCCCGATCTGGTGCTCAAGATCGATGCCGAGGTATCCACCGCGCGGCCCACCACCGGCTATGGCATGACCGAGACCTGCGGGATTATCACCTCGGTCTCGGGCGATTTCTTCGTCGGCAAGCCCGACAGCGCCGGTCCGGCGATGCCCAATTTCGAGACCAGATGCGTCGATGACGAAGGCAACGAGGTGCCCCCGGGCGAGGTCGGCGAGCTGTGGGTGCGCGGATCATCGGTGATCAAGGGCTACATCAACCGGCCCGAGGCGACTGCCGCTGCGATTACCCAGGGCTGGCTCCACACCGGGGATGTCGCCCGGATCGACGAGGACGGGTTCATCTTCATCGTCGACCGCAAGAAGGACATGGTGCTGCGCGGGGGCGAAAACGTCTATTGCGCCGAGGTCGAGGCCGCGCTCTATCGCCACCCGGCGGTGGCCGAATGCTGCGTCTTCGCCGTGAGCGACGAGCGGCTGGGCGAGGAAGTGGCCGCCGCGGTGGTGCTGCGCCCTGGCCAGCAATTGTTCGGCGAGGACCTGCGCGAGGAATGCGCCCGCCACATCGCCCGCCACAAGGTGCCGCGCCACATCTGGTTCATGAGCGAGCCCCTGCCGCGCAACGCCAGCGGCAAGTTCCTCCGCCGCGAACTGCGCGAGCGGCTGAGCGGCTGATCTGCACGCCCGGTGCGCGGCTCTGGCCCGCACCGCGATCGAGGAAGCCTACGAGACATCGGTGAGGGCAGCGGCCTTGCCGCCATTTGGGGCGGCTCATGGGTCTGTCAGCGAAACAGCCCGGGCAAAAAGGTTACACCCCTGTCCGGATTGATTTATCCATAACAGCAAAGCCCTACGCCCGAAAAAGTGACAGATGTGCGATTTTGGCTGTAACCTTGCGGCAAACCGCACGGCATCCCGCGCTGGGCCGGGATTGTGGGGAGATTCAGATTGAGAAAGAGCGGCGCGCAGTGTGACAGTTTGGCGGGGAGTAGGAAAGCCCCGGCGCGGCGCGCCGTCTGCAAGAGAGACCGTCTGGTGCGCGGCACGAATTAAGTATGCTGTCCCCGGAATTTCCGCGGATTCGTGTCCCCGGAATTCGTGTCCCCGGAATTCGTGTCCCCGGAATTGTGTCCCCGGAATTGTGTCCCCTGTCCCCGGAATTTCCCCGGAATTTCCAGCCTCCGATCGAGGGCACATCCGCTTTGATGCACGCACAAGGGGGTGTGGCAATGAGGATGGATTGGGCTAGAACATTGCAGGGAGGCCAAATTCGTGAACAATACTTAGCGGGATAATAGCCAATTATGATATTCGCCAGCGGACGGATGCAAATCCGCTCCAGCAATATCCCTTGTCCAATCGTACACCATTTTGTCTATAACTAGTTGATGTCTCAACTTAGTAATATTGCAATATTCTACTGTCCAGATGGCAGAATCGACGTTCAAAATTTCTAAATCCCCTCTTTCTGAATCGGCAGCTATCCAATCTCTGAATCTTCGACCTTGAATCATAAAATCCAAGTGAATGTCATTCAAAATATTGAAACAATATACGTCCCTGATTTTGCCGCATTCCCATACGCCAGCGGCTATTGC
>JAKOWQ010000179.1 GCA_029781465.1 Pseudomonadota bacterium | reverse complement strand
CCCAGCAGGGCGTCGATCGGCACGGCGGTCGTTTCATCGTGCGGCCACAATGCGCCAATCGCGCGGGTCAGCACCGCATTGGCGGGAACGGCGGCCAGCAAGGCCGCACCGCTGGCCGCCGGTGCGGGAAAGGGATCGCCGAAGATGCCCCCGACCATGTGCTGGAGAGAAAGGCCAAGCAGGCCGAAGCAGGCCAGCATGCAGGCCAGCCAGACCAGCATCGGAACCCGGCCAAAGCCAAGCAGACTGGCAAGCCCGCCGCCCAGATCGGCGTGACCATCGAAATCGGCCTCTGCCCCATCGAGATCGAAATCCGGATCCGGGAACAAATGCCCCAGACCGACCCCCTGAACGATAACCAGAAGCCCCAACAAGGCCAGTGCCACGGCGAACGGCGTGTTCTCCGGGGCGAGCAGCGCCGACACGGCTTTTCTCCTTCTAACCCAACGAATTCTGGCGTGGCCGCAGGGGAAGGCAAGTGAAATCGGAAGTCTGGCTTCCGATTCTTCGTGGGCGTCGCGGACTGCTGTGCAGTCAGGTCCGGTCAGGCCGGATTGGCGGCGACCACTCCGGCATAAACCGCGTTCGCCGCGCTGGCGCCGTCGGTGCAGACCTGGGCGAACAGGCCCGGATCGATCCGGTATTGATAGCTCGAATAGTCCCAGGCCATGGTCGGGCGCAGCGGCCCCGAGGCCCAGGGCTTGTTCCACCATTCCATCGAGCGGACGTAGGCGTTCCATTCCTCGATCTCGGCGCGGTTGTTGCGGCTGCCGGTCTTGACCAGCTCACCCGCCTGTCCGATCGCGGCGCGGTCGGTCAGGATCAGGCGGCCGATGTCTCCGGCCAGCGCGATCTTGGCGTGGAAAAAGCTGAACTGGGTGAACTGGGGGACAAGGTAGAAGCCGGGGCGGATCTGCACGCTGGCATCGCCGCCATAGACCTTGTGCCCGCTCCCGCTCATCTGCGCGAAATCGAGCACCACGGTCGGGATCATCACCAGAGCCTTGAGCTCGGCCGAGATCGAATTGATCGCGCGCCAGTTGCCCAATTCGAACGGCGACTGGTCCGAGATCGGGGCATCGAGGTGCAGGTTGATGAGCGGCATCCCTTCGGGCGAGGTCAGCGCCACGGTGCGCGCATCGGCGAAGGGTTGCTTGAGGAAGGGGGGCGGGGTGGTCTTGAACTTGGCGGCCCCCTTGGTCGCGGCGATATCGTTCCAGCCGAGCACGGTGCGCCCGCTCTGGCGCAGGCGGGCAATGAAATCGCCGTGTGCCTGTCCGGCTATCCGGCGCAGCATGGCCGCATCCACCCCCACCAGATCGGCGGCTGCCTCCATCCGTACCGAACCGGAGCTGCCGGTTGCGGAAATCCCGCTGCGCATCACCACCCCGAAGCGGTAGCTTGGCACCACGATGGTATTCGTGCGGGCGATGATCTTGGTCATCGACTGGTTGAAGTTGCCGATGCCCAGCGCGCCGAGCGGGATATTGCCGGCTCCGGCAAGCGCGGGCGTCACCCCGACCAGTCCGGCCCCCAGCGTCAGTCCGGCCCCGGCAAGAAATTCGCGGCGTGTACTCATGGCGATGGCCTCCCCTTCGATCCAATAACCAAGGTTAGCGCACCCTTTGCGCTGCAACCTTGGAAAAACCGGACAAGGATCAGCCGAACCAGTCGAACTCGATCCGCGTTCGTCCCGTCTCCTCGCCATCGGGGCCGAAGCGCCGCTCGGCGATGGTGCCGCGGCCGTCTCGCCCGATCGCCACCACGGTGGAACAGCGCGTGCCATAGGCCGGGTTGGCGATGAATATGCCGGAGAATTCGGGCGCGGGGCCGGCAGGATCGCTAGCGCCGTCGCGGGACCGGTCGGCCAGCGGGGCGAACAGCGCATCGGGATCGTCGCCGCGTGCCAGCCAGGTTTCCAGTGCCGCCTCAAGCCGCAGCGTCTTGCCCCAGCGGTCGTCGAAGCCGCCGTTCGACATGCCGTGAATGCCGGGGGCGAGCGCGGTGCGCGCCGGGGCAGGGTGGTTGGAAAGGTGCGCCGCGCCATCCGGCCCCACCGCGAAGAGGTGAAACGGGTTCATCCCCGCCAGATCGCCCGGCGGATTGCCCAGCAGCCAGTCCGTCACCAGCCCCCCGCGCGAGGCGAGGTGGGCCTTGGGATAACCGTCCACCCGGTAGTTGGTGACCAGCGCAAAGCGGCCCGGCGATACTCCCAGCCAGGTTCCCCCGGCTTCAAGATCGCGCCCGGCCATGATCCCGTTGTCCCAGCGGGCCAGCGGCGCGGCGGGGCGGGCGTGGAATTCGTCGCGATTGCCGATCGCCACCAGGCGCCAGCGCGGATGCGCGGCCCAAGCAATCGCAGCGACACACATCAGACCAGCCCCTTGGCCTTGAGGCTGACGTGGCCTTCCTTGCCGATGATGACATGGTCGTGGACCACGATCCTCAGCAGCCGTCCGGCCTCGGCAATCCGGTTGGTGATCTGCACGTCGGCGCGGCTCGGCTCGGGCGAGCCCGAGGGGTGGTTGTGGACCAGGATCAGCGCCGCGGCGCCCACGTCGAGCGCCTTCTTGACGATCTCGCGCGGGTGGATCGCGGCCTCGTCCAGGCTGCCGTCGGTCACCAGATCGTCAAGCACCAGGCGATTCTTGGTATCGAGATAGAGCACCCGCACCCGTTCGTGCGTGAGATGCGCCATGTCGATGGTGAGATAGTCGATCAGCGCCTGCCAGCTCGCCAGCACCGGGGCTTCCTGAAGCCCGGTGCGCGCCAGCCGCCGCGCCGCCAGGGCGACGATCTTGAGCGCGGCGGCGCTGGTCTCGCCCATGCCGGGGTGGCGGGAAAGTGCGCCGGGATCGGCGTTGAACACGCCCGCGAGGCTGCCGAAGCGTTTGAGCAGGCTCTTGGCCAGCGGCTTGACGTCCCTGCGCGGGATCGCGGTCATCAGCAGGTATTCGATCACCTCGTGATCGGCCAGCGCCTCCTGCCCGCCCGCCAGCAGCCGCGCGCGCAGCCGGGCGCGGTGGCCCGCACCATCGTGTTCGGCGGGCTTGCTCGCAGCATCAAGCGGCAGTTCATCCATTGCTCTCCATTGCCTTTCGCGGTGCAAGCGCGCAAGTGTGAGGACGATGGTCGAGCAGAGCGGCGATGTTGCTGAAATCGAGGAGGAAGCCCCGCCTCCCCGCCGCCGCAGGCGCTGGCCGAGGCGGCTGGCGCTGGCGCTGCTGCTGATCCTCGCGCTGGGCTGGTTCAACCGTGAGAACATTGTTGACCGGATCGTTTCGGGCCAGCTCAAGGAGCTCGGCCTTCCCGGGCGCTACACGATCGAATCCGCCGGTGCCTCGCGGCAGGTGCTGACCGATATCGTGATCGGCGATCCGGCGCACCCCGATCTGACGGTGGAAAAGGCAGTGGTCGAGATCGAGCCGCGCCTTGGTCTGCCCACGGTGGGCAAGGTCACGCTGGTGCGCCCCCGGCTGTGGGGCATGGTCAAGGATGCCAAGGCCAGTTTCGGCAGTCTCGACAAGGTGCTTTTCGCCAGGAGCGAGAAGCCGGTTGGCTTGCCGGACATGGAGCTGGAGCTGATCGACGGCCGGGCCCGGCTCGATACCGATTGGGGGCCGATCGGGATCAAGGCCGAGGGGAAGGGGAACCTGCGTAGCGGTTTTTCAGGCGTGCTCGCGGCAATCGCGCCGGGTCTGGAAGGCGGCGGATGCAAGGTTGAGCGCGCCAGCCTTTACGGTGCGATCACGGTCAAGGATGCACGGCCGGGCTTTTCCGGGCCACTCAGGTTCCGCTCCGCCTCCTGCCCGGACAAGGGCGCGAAGCTGGCCGATGTGGGCGTCAAGCTCGAGGTTTCGAGCAGCGAGGCCTTCGATGCCTTCGACGGGCGCTTTTCGCTGGCGAGCGGCGGGTTCGCCTGGGGCAAGGCCCAGGGCAGAGCACTGAGCGGCACGGGACAGTTCGGTTTCAGGCAAAATGCCATGACTGCCAATTACAGAATTGAAGCCAAACAGCTTTCGTCCGCCTTTGCCGATGCCGGGTCGCTTTCGATCGAAGGCATTGTCCGCAGCCGCGATGGCCTCGCCCGGATCGAGGGCGAAGGCACTTTGGGCGGCAAGGCAATCGCGCCGGGGCGCGAACTTGATCAGACCCTGGCCGGGCTTGTTCAGTCGGGCCAGGGCACATTTGCCGCGCCGATGGCCGCGCAGGTGCGCTCCGCCTTGCGGCGCGAGGCGCCCGCCAGCGTGCTGGCGGCGAACTGGCTGCTGCGCGCGGACGCCGACGGCACCAGCCTAACCGTTGCGCGCGCGGTGCTGCGCGGAGGCAGCGGCGCCGATCTGCTGGCGCTGTCGCGGGTGCAGCTTTCGAGCGGGCAAGACGGTGTTCCGCGCCTGTCGGGCAACCTGGCGACGGGTGGAGCCGGGCTGCCGCACCTCGAGGGGCGGTTCGAGCGCCGCCGCGATGGCACCGGCGGAGCACGCCTGACCATGGCCGAGTATCGCGCCGGGGATGCGCGGGTGGCCTTGCCCGTGCTGGTGCTGGCCCAGACCCCAACCGGCGAGCTGGGCTTTTCGGGCCGGGCCGAGCTTTCCGGTGCGCTTCCCGGCGGGCGGATCGAAGGGTTGACGATCCCGCTTGACGGCAACTGGTCGGCCCGGCGCGGGCTGTCGGCCTGGCGCCAGTGCACGCCCTTGCGCTTTTCGCGCTTTGCCTTTGCCAACCTGTCGCTCGATTCGCGCGAACTGCGACTGTGCCCCGGCACCCAGGGCGCGATCGTCAGGTCCGGGCCGGGTGGCATGCGGATCGCAGCCGGAACCCAGGCGCTGAACCTGTCGGGCAAGCTTGGCGCAACGCCGCTGCGGCTGGTCAGCGGCCCGGTCGGCCTGGCCTGGCCGGGGGTGATGACGGCGCGCGCGATCGATCTGGAGCTGGGCGCCTCCGCCGATCCCAGTCGGCTCCACCTTGGAGAGATCCATGCCTCGCTCGGGCAGCAGATCAGCGGGACATTCGCCGGCACCGAGGTGCGGCTGGGCGCGGTTCCGCTCGATGTAACGGAGGCGCAGGGCCTGTGGTCGCTGGTCGATGGCGATCTCGCGGTCTCGCAGGCCAGCCTGCTCCTGTCCGACCGGCAGCGCGATGCCCGCTTCCGCCCGCTGGTGGCGCGCGATGCCAGCCTGCACCTGCACGGGAGTGACTTCACCGCCACCGCCATGCTGCGCGAGCCCGCCAGCGACCGCGAGGTGGTAGAGGCCCGGATCGCGCACGATATGGACGATGGCCGCGGGCACGCCGATCTGGCGGTTCCCGGCATCCTGTTCGACAAGAAGCTCCAGCCCGATACGCTGAGCGCGCTGGCGCTGGGGGTGATCGCCAATGCCCAGGGCAAGGTCACCGGATCGGGACGGATCGAATGGACCGCCGACAGGATTACCTCAACCGGGCGCTTCAGCACCGACGGGCTCGATTTCGCCGCCGCTTTCGGCCCCACCAAGGGGGTTTCGGGAACGGTCGAGTTCACCGACCTGCTCGGGCTGGTCACCGCGCCCGACCAGCGGCTCAAGATCGCCGCGATCAACCCCGGGATCGAGGTTGGCAACGGCGAGGTTTCGTTCCAGCTCAAGGGCGACAATCTGCTCGAGGTCAACGGCGCGCACTGGCCGTTCCTCGATGGCACGCTCGATCTGATGCCGACCCGCATGGTGCTGGGCGCGTCCGAGGTGCGGCGCTACACCCTCAAGGTCAGCGGTGCCAACGCCGCCAAATTCGTCCAGCAGCTCGAGCTGGGCAATCTTTCCGCCAGCGGGATTTTCGACGGCACCCTGCCGCTGGTGTTCGATCAGAATGGCGGGCACATCGTCGATGGACTGCTGATCTCGCGCCCGCCCGGCGGAAATGTCGCCTATGTCGGCGAGCTGACCTACAAGGACCTTTCGGCGATGGGCAATTTCGCGTTCCAGGCGCTGCGCTCGCTCGATTACAAGCGGATGGAGGTTGGCCTTGCGGGCAATCTCGATGGCGAGATCGTTACCCGGGTGCGCTTCGACGGGGTCAGCCAGGGGGCAGGGACCAAGCAGAATTTCGCCACCCGCGCGCTCAGGGGCCTGCCGATCCAGTTCAACGTCAACATCCGCGCGCCGTTCTACAAGCTGGTGACGACCTTCAAGGCGCTCTACGATCCCAATTTCATGCCCGATCCGCGAACGCTTGGCCTGATCGGCAAGGATGGCAAGCCGATGCCGCCCCCCGGTCCTCCGCCCGCGCAGCCCGCAACCGTGCCGCCAACCGCTCCCTTAAGCGGACGCGACCAGGATATTCAGCCTCCAGACAGCAGGAATGGCCCATGATCGCCCAGCAATTGACCAACCGCGCCGTGGCTGCGAATACCCGCACCATGCAGGAACACGCTTCACGGCAAGGACGGTCGGCCCGGCGCCCGGTTTGGGCAATGGGCGTGTTGATGGGCGGCGCGCTGGCGCTCGGCGGGTGCATTTCGGTAACTGCACCGGACAAGCCGATCGTGATCGAGCTCAACATCAACATCAAGCAGGAGGTCGTCTATCGATTGGCTGCCGATGCCGGCAACACCATCGAGGAACACGGCGACCTGTTCTGAGCTCTGGAGAAGTGACCATGTTCGTGCCCAATGATCGCAACGCCCATCGCCCGCTGGCGCTGTTTGCCGGAGCGGCGGCGCTGGCCGCGCTGGCGCTTTCCGCCCCGGCCTCTGCGCAAAGCCGCGATCCGGCCTATGCCGCAGCGCGCGCCTCGGGCGCGGTGGGTGAGAAGACCGATGGCTACCTTGGCTATCCCTCCGCGCCCAGCGCCGAGGTGCGCAAGATGGCCGAAGACATCAATATCAAGCGCCGCGCGCTCTATGCCGACAAGGCCCAGGCCGCCGGGGCGACGATCGAGGACTATGCCTTCACCTCGGGCTGTCTGGCGATCGCCCGCACCGTAGCGGGCGAAAAGTATCAGGCCCCCGACGGTTCGTGGCACACCCGCACCAGCGAGCCGCCCCTGCGTGACAACCGCTGCCCTCCGGCCAGCTGAGCCGTCTGCAATTGCCAATCGGCAAGGCCCCCGCGCTTCCTTGGCGTGGGGGCCTTTTCGCATCTGCGAACAGAACCGGTGCGGGCGGTTGACTCAGGTGCGGGGGCTGCTAAGGGGGCGGCGCGCCGGACCCCGTCCTTTCTGGACGATGTCTGGCGTGCGAGTTTTTCCGGTCGGTTGAGCCCATCCGGGCAGGGCCACAAGCAGGGTATTCGCGTGACGAATTCGAGCGGACATGGCGGCGGGGACGAACTCGACCGCAGGATCGCCGAAGCGCAGGCGAAGCACGAGCGCGGAATCACCGCAGCCGAAGGCCGGGCGGAAACGCGCGGCTGGGCCGTGGGGATCGAGTTCGTCGGAACCGTGCTGGTGAGCGGGTTCATCGGCTGGGCGATCGATAACTGGGCGGGTTTGGGTTCGCGCCCGTGGGGTCTGGTCGTCATGCTGGTGCTCGGCTTTGCCGCCGGAACGCGCCGCGCGATGCAGACATCCGCGGAATTCGATACCGATCCCGGCAACGACCCGGCGTAAGGAAACCTAGATGGCCAATCCGATGGAGCAGTTTGCGGTCGAAACGATCAAGCCGCTGGAAGTGGCTGGATACGACGTTTCGTTCACCAACAGCTCGCTGTGGATGCTGATCGCGCTGGCGACTGTTTCGGCCTTCCTGTTCGTGGGCACCTGGCGCCCGCAGCTGGTGCCGGGGCGCTGGCAGGCAGCGACCGAATATCTCTATGATTTCGTGCGCAAGATGCTCGATGAAAACGTCGGTCCCGAAGGGCGCCGGTTTGCGCCGCTGATCTTCTCGATCTTCATCTTCGTGCTGGCCTGCAACCTGCTGGGCCTGATCCCCTGGATCCACGCCTTTACCCCCACCAGCCACATCTCGGTCACGCTCGGCCTGGCGCTGATCGTGTTCGTGACTGTTTGCGTGGTGGGCTTCGCGCGCCACGGGCTGCACTTTTTCGCGCTGTTCTGGCCGCACGGATCGGGGATCGTGCTGGGGGCGTTCGTGTTCGTGATCGAGTTCCTCTCGTTCCTGTCGCGCCCGTTCACGCTCGCCATCCGACTGTTCGCCAACATGACCGCCGGGCACGTGCTGCTGAAGGTGTTCGGCACCTTCGTGGTCGCGCTGGGTTCGTTCGGGGCGCTGCCCTATGTCTTCGGGATCCTGCCGCTGGGAGTGAACATCGCGCTGACCGCGCTCGAGGTTCTGATCGCGGTGGTCCAGGCCTACGTTTTCGCTTTGCTGGCGTCGCTCTATCTCAACGACGCCATCAACCTTCACTGATTTCGACAACCACACACTTTTCTAGCAAGGGAATTCATCATGGACGCTGCATCTGCCAAGCTCATCGGTGCCGGTCTCGCCGCTATTGGCGCCGGTCTCGCCGCTATCGGCGTGGGCTCGATCTTCGGCCAGTACCTCAACGGTGCGGTCCGCAACCCCGAAGCCGACGCCAAGATGGGCGGCCGCCTGATCTTCGGCTTCGCGGTGACCGAAGCTCTCGGCCTGATCGCGGCGGTCGTCGCGCTCGCTCTCGCCTTCTCCTGATTGTGGCTGTCGGCTGCTGATCGCGGCCGGCATCCCAACCGCACGTCGAGGCAGGGACCACGATGCCCCAGTTCGATTTCGCGCACGTATTCTGGCCCCAGGTGGCCTGGCTCGCGGTGTTCTTCGCCGTGCTCTACTTTGGCGTGGTCCGTCTGACCCTGCCCAAGCTGGGCAAGGTGATGGGAGAGCGCGAGGACAAGATCTCGGGCGATCTGTCGGCGGCCAAGGCCGCCAAGGATGCCGCCGACGAGGTTGACGCGCGCTACCACGCCGACATGAACGCCTCGCGCGAGGACGCCCGCAAGGCGATCGCCGATGCCAAGGCCAAGGCCGCCAAGGCCAGCGAAAAGAGCCTCGCCAAGGCCACCGCCAGTGCCGAGGCCGAGCTTGCCGAAGCCGAGGCGCGCATCGCCGCGGCGGTCGATGCGGCGCAAGGCGCGCTGCGCGATGCGGCTGCCGAAAGCGCCCAGGCGATCGTCACCAAGCTGACCGGCGGCGAGCCCAAGCTCGATGCGGCCAAGGCCAGCGTCGCGGCGCATTTCTGAGGGACAGGGAACGATGATCTCCACTCTTCTCTTTCTTTCCGAAGCCGCCGAAGGCGCGGAACATGTCGAAGCCACGCTGCTTGGCTGGGGCCCGGAAGAATGGGTCTATGCCGGGATCACGCTGTTCTTCCTGATCGCGATCTTCGGAGCCAAGGCGCACCGGCAGCTGCTTGGCGCGCTCGATGCCCAGATCGCGGAAACCCGCAAGTCGCTCGACGAGGCGGCGGCAATCCGCGGCGAAGCCGAAGCGCTGCTGGCCTCGGCCAAGAAGCAACAGGCTGCCAGCGCCAAGGAAGCGGCCGAAATTCTTGAGCATGCCCAGCATGAAGCCGAGGCGATCGTCGCCAAGGCCAAGGCTGACACCGCCGATCTGGTCGCCCGACGCGCGAAGATGGCGCAGGACAAGATCGGCGCCGCCGAACGCGCTGCGGTCGATGCCCTGCGTGCCAAGACCGCCGAAGCGGCCACCGGCGCCGCGCGCGGACTGATCGCAGCCCAGCATGACGCCAAGGCAGACAAGAGCCTGGTCGACGAGGCGATCGCCGGGCTCTGAACCGGATTACCAGCTTGGAGAGGGGGAAGGGGCGGTCCACAAGGGCCGCCCTTCTTCGTTTCAGGGAACCAGCACGACTTTCCCCACGATCTCGCGCCGGTCCATCGCCGCGAAGGCTTCGTGCCAGCGTTCAAGCGGCAGCACCCGGTCGATATGGGGGTGGAGCCGTCCCGCAGCCGCCATCGCGTTCACCGCTTCGCGGATTGCCTGCCCACGCTCGGGAAAGCGGCGGGCATATTCGCCCGCGCGCACGCCGACGATCGCGAAGCCCTTGATCAGCGGGATATTGGTTGAAATCCCCGCAATCCGCCCACCGGCAAAACCGATGACCAGCAGCTTGCCGCCAAAGGCGACGCAGCGGGTGCTCTCGTCGAAAATGTCGCCGCCAACCGGATCGAACACCAGATCACACAGCTCCCCGCCGGTGATTTCGGCCACAGCCTCGCGGAACCGGCCCTGGGCCAGCAGCACCGCGTCGGGTTGGCAGGCCGCCGCGAGAGCCCCGAGCTTTTCCGGCGATCCGCTGGCCGCGATCACTTTCGCCCCCAGTGCCTTGGCCAGATCGCAGGCAGCAAGGCCAACCCCGCCGCTGGCGCCGTGGACCAGCACCCATTGCCCGGCCTTCAAGCCGCCCTGTTCGACCAGCGCGGTCCAGGCCGTGCCATAGGCCGCGCCAAGCGCGGCGGCAGTGACAAAGTCCAGCCCGTCGGGGATCGGGCGCAGCGCAGTGGGAGGCAGACTGGCATATTCGGCAAAAGCGCCGGTCTTGTTCCCGCCCATCACCCGGTCAAGGGGCCTGAACGGCCCATCGGGATCGGCCGCGATCACCTCTCCTGCCAGTTCGAGCCCCGCAACGAAGGGCAGCTCGGGCTTGGCCTGATAGAAACCGCGGGTCATCAAGAGGTCGGGAAAGTTGAGCGAGGCCGCGCGGATCCGCACCAGCACTTCGCCCGCGCGCCGTTCCGGCATGGCGACTTCCGCCAGCTCCACGCCCGAAAGATCGGGCGAGAGCCTATGGACGAGCAGTGCCTTCACGCGGTCAGAAGGTGTCCTTGGCCGCGCGCAGGGCGGCAAAGGTCGCCACCGCATCGCCGCCGCCCCACCGCTCGCGCATGGCGGGATCGTCGGCGCGCAGGAAGGGGTTGGTGGCGAGCTCGCGCTCCATCAGGGCCGGAACGGTCGGCTCTCCGGCGGTGCGGCGCGCGGCGATCTCTTCGGCATAGGCGGCAAGCAGCGGATTGCCGGGATCGGCATGGAGCGCAAAGCGGGCGTTGGACTGGGTGTATTCATGCGCGCAATAGATCAATGTGGCCGGGGGCAGGGTTTTCAGCCGGGCAAGGCTGGCCCAGAACTGCTCGGCTGTTCCCTCGAACATCCGCCCGCAGCCCAGCGCGAACAGCGCGTCGCCGGTAAAGGCGATCCCGGCTTGCGGCAGATGATAGGCGACGTGGCCCTTGGTGTGCCCGCCAACGTCGATCACCTCGACCTCATAGGTGCCCAGCATGAAGCGCTCACCGCCGCCAACCGCGCGATCGACCCCGTAGATCGGAAAGCCTTCGTTGGCGGGGGCGGTGATGGTGCAGCCGGTGGCGGCCTTGATCGCCTCGTTCCCACCGGCATGGTCGGGGTGCCAGTGCGTGTTCCAGATCTGGGTGATCCGCCAGCCTTTCAGCTCGGCCTGGCGCAGGTATTCCGGCCCGTCGGGCGTGTCGATGCACACCGTCTCACCGCTGGCGGGATCGTGCAGCAGATAGCCGTAGTTATCGCTGAGGCAGGGGAACTGGTGGATTTCAAGCATGGATGTCTCCCGCCCCGCAGCATAGCCGCTTTGCCGCAAAGCAAAAGCCCGCCTTGTCAAAACCGGGGCAGCCCGGCACATCAATTCGCGGAACCGAGGAGAGGATAATGGACGATCTGGCAGAACGGCGCATGCAGGTGGTGCGCGATCACATGCGGCTTGAATGCGAGCTTGATTTCGAGGCCGTGCTCGAAACCTTCGCGCACCCGCGCTACGAGATCAACGGTGATGCCATGGTGTTCGATGGGCGCGACGAGGTGATGCGCTATTTCGAATCCTCGCGCACCCCGTTTCCCGATCAGGGCAACGAGCTGATCTCGATCGCCCACGCCGGGGACAATGTGCATATCGAAATGTACCTGACCGGCACCCATCTGGGGCCGCTCAAGGTGGGAGACCAGGTGGTGCCGCCCACTGGCAAGAGCTTCAAGGTGCGCATGGCCGGGGTGTTCCAGTTCGCTCCCGGCAGCGACAAGATCGTTTGTGAGCGGCCCTATGTCGATCCGGCGCAGATCGCGCGGCAGCTTGGCCTGGGCTGATCCTCGCGGGTAGCGGAATGCAAAAGGCCCGCCCGGATCGCTCCGGGCGGGCCTTTGATTGCGCGCAAAAGGCGCGAAGGATCAGTCCTTCTTGGCCTTGAGAGCGGCGCCGAGAATGTCGCCCAGCGACGCACCGGCATCCGACGAACCGTACTGCTCGACCGCTTCCTTCTCCTCGTGGAGCTGGCGGGCCTTGATCGAGAAGTTGGGCTTCTTCGAGCGGTCGAAACCGGTGACCATCGCGTCGATCTTCTGACCGACCTGGAAACGGTCGGGGCGCTGTTCGTCGCGGTCACGGCCCAGGTCGCTGCGCTTGATGAAGCCGGTGGCGCCATCGTCGCCGGCCTGAACTTCAAGCCCGCCGTCGCGCACTTCGAGCACGGTGACGGTGACGACCTGGTTCTTCTTGAGGCCAGAGCTGGCAGCAACAACGCCGGCGGCCGGAGCACCCTTTTCAAGCTGCTTCATGCCGAGCGAGATGCGCTCCTTCTCGACATCGACGTCGAGCACGATCGCGGAGACCTGCTCGCCCTTGCGGTGCAGCGCCAGCGCGTCCTCGCCCGAGATGCCCCAGGCGATGTCCGACATGTGGACCATGCCATCGACGTCGCCATCGAGGCCGATGAACAGGCCGAATTCGGTCGCGTTCTTGACTTCGCCTTCCACGGTCGAGCCGACCGGGTGCTTCTCGGCGAAGGCTTCCCAGGGGTTCTGGATCGCCTGCTTGAGGCCAAGGCTGATGCGGCGCTTGTCGCTGTCAACTTCCAGCACCATGACGTCGACTTCCTGTGAAGTGCTGACGATCTTGCCAGGGTGGACGTTCTTCTTGGTCCACGACATTTCCGAAACATGGACCAGGCCTTCGATGCCCGCTTCCAGCTCCACGAAGGCGCCGTATTCGGTGATGTTGGTGACCACGCCGCGCAGCTTGGCACCAACCGGGTACTTGGCGGCGACGCCTTCCCACGGATCGCTTTCGAGCTGCTTCATGCCCAGGCTGATGCGCTGGGTGTCCTGGTTGATGCGGATGATCTGCACCTTCACGGTGTCACCGATATTGATGACTTCGTTGGGGTGGTTGACGCGCTTGTAGCTCATGTCGGTGACATGGAGCAGGCCGTCGATCCCGCCCAGGTCAACGAAGGCGCCGTAATCGGTGATGTTCTTGACCACACCGTCGAGGATCTGGCCCTCGGCCAGGCCCGAGATCAGGCCCGAACGCTGTTCGGCGCGAGTTTCTTCGAGCACCGCACGGCGCGAGACCACGATATTGCCGCGGCGGCGATCCATCTTGAGAATCTGGAACGGCTGCGGCACGTCCATCAGCGGCTGCACGTCGCGCACCGGGCGGATATCGACCTGGCTGCCGGGCAGGAAGGCCACGGCGCCATCCAGATCGACGGTGAAGCCGCCCTTGACGCGGCCGAAGATCACGCCGTCAACGCGCTTGCCTTCGCCGAATTCGGATTCGAGCTTGTCCCAGGCGGCTTCGCGGCGGGCACGGTCGCGGCTGAGAACGGCCTCGCCGTCGGCATTCTCGACGCGGTCGACGAAGACTTCGACTTCGTCGCCCACGGAAAGGCCGTGCGGCTGGCCAGCCATGGCGAATTCGCGCAGGGCAACGCGGCCCTCGCTCTTGAGGCCGACGTCGATAACGGCCTTGTCGCCTTCGATGGCAGTGATGGTGCCCTTGACCACGCGGCCTTCAAAGCCGCCGTCGGCGGCGCCGCCGAGTGATTCTTCAAGGAGAGCCGCGAACTGGTCGCGAGTGGGGTTGGCGGTGGACGCCATAGGGTGAGTTTCCTCGTATCAATGTTTCCGGCCAGGCGGTTGTTTCCGCCGGTCTTTCTCCGCCGCGGCACCATTGCCTTGGCGGGCCAAGAGGCCGCTGTGCCGCGCGGGCCGAATGCCATGCACGGCGCCTTTTCCGGGCCGGGGCCCGGGAAGACCGGCGGCCCCTAGGCTACGGGGCGAGGAAAAGCAAGGAAATAGGCTAGATCGACGGCTTGTAGCCGGGCCGTTGCAGCGTGACCATGTAGTCGGCCAGTTCACGCACCCGGGCACGATCGACCGTGAAGTTCATCGCCTCGGGGTAATTGTGCGAATCGCGCAAGAAAGTGCGCAGGGTGATCGCGGTCAGCCCCGGCTGGTTGGCAATATCGTCCCACGGCGGCGCCTCGGGGTTGGGGGAGGTCGCATTGGCGGCGATCCCATGGCAGGCCGCGCAGTGGGTCTGGGCAAAGGCCAGCCCGCGTTGGGCCCGCTTTGACAGCGCTGGAGGCTGAGTGGCCGCAGTGGCGATAACCAGCGCAGCAAGTGCGATCAGGGGAAGACGGGACATGGCGTCAGCCTAACACCGGGCCGCGCGTGCGAGCAACTAGGCGCTGCGATTTTCGGGTAAGGCGGCAGCTTTGGTCCGGGCGATTTCGATAGCTGCGGCGATTGCGGCTTCGCGCGGGAGGTCCGAGGTATCGAGCAGCACCGCATCGCTCGCGGCCACCAGCGGGGCTTCGGCGCGGGTACGGTCGCGCCGGTCGCGGGCCTCAAGATCGGCGGCGATTTCGGACAGACTGACCGCGCGGCCCGCCGCCTGCATTTCCCTGAAGCGCCGCTCGGCCCGCGCCGGGACCGAGGCGACGACGAACAGCTTCACTTCGGCCTCGGGCGCGATGACGGTGCCGATGTCGCGCCCATCGAGCACCGCGCCGCCTTCCTGAAGGGCAAAGGCGCGTTGGCGTTCGTAGAGGGCCTGGCGCACGCCGGGATGGACCGAAACCCGGCTGGCCAGGCCGCCGGTCGCTTCGCTGCGCAGCTCGGGATCGGCCAGCAGGCTGTCGGGAAAGGCGCAGGCGGCAAGGGCATCTGCAGGATCGTCGGGATTGCCCCCTTGCACGGCGCATTGCCGCCCGACCGCGCGGTAGAGCAATCCGGTGTCGAGATGCGGCAGCGCGAAATGGGCGGCCAGCGCCCTGGCGATGGTGCCCTTGCCCGAGGCAGTGGGTCCATCGACCGCGACGATCACCGGGTCACCTCATCAAGCAAAGCCTCGAACTGGGGGAAGCTGGTGGCGATCGGGCGGGTGTCGTCCACTTCCACCCCGTCGCGGCTGGCCAGGCCTGCCACCGCCAAGCTCATGGCGATGCGGTGATCGAGATGGGTCGTGACCGGGCCGCCACCGGCAAGCAGAGCGCCGCCGGTGCCCTCGACGATCAGGCCATCTTCGGTTTCGCGCACCCGCGCCCCGGCCAGCGCCAGCGCTTCGGCCATGGCGGTGATCCGGTCGCTTTCCTTGACCCGCAGTTCCTCCAACCCGGTGGTGACGGTGGTGCCCTCGGCCAGGCTGGCGGCGACGAACAGCGCGGGGAATTCGTCGATCATGCTCGGCGCGATCGCGGGATCGACTGCGATTCCCTTGAGCGCCGAATGCCGCACCAGCAGATCGGCCACCGGCTCACCGCCAACCTCGCGGCGGTTGATCTCGGTGATATCCCCGCCCATCTGGCGCAGCACTTCGACGATCCCGGCGCGGGTCGGATTGAGGCCGACGTTCTCGATCGTCAGTTCGCTGCCGGGCACGACCAGCGCGGCGACCAGGAAAAAGGCGGCCGAGCTGGGATCGCCCGGCACCGCGATGGTCTGCGGCCTTAGTTCGGCCTCGCCGCGAATGCGGATCACCCGTTCACCGCCCGCTTCCTCGACGTCCAGCTCGGCGCCGAACCCGCGCAGCATCCGTTCGCTATGATCGCGGGTCGGGACCGGCTCGATCACCGTGGTGATCCCCGGCGTGTTGAGCCCGGCTAGCAGAACGGCGCTTTTTACTTGCGCGCTGGCGACCGGCAGGCGGTATTCGATCGGCACCGCCGGGTTCGCGCCGCGCACGGTCAGTGGCAGAGTTTTCGATCCATTGGCGCCTTCGCTTGCCTCGAACGCTGCGCCCATCTGGCTGAGCGGCTCGATCACCCGGCCCATCGGCCGCTTGGACAGGCTGGCATCGCCGAAAAACCGCGTTTCGATGGCGTGGCTTGCAACCAGCCCCATCAGCAGCCGGGTCGAAGTGCCCGAATTGCCCATGTCGAGCGGCGCCTCGGGCTGAAGCAGAGCGCCGACACCAACCCCGTGAATCAGCCATTCGCCATCGCCGATCCGCTCAACTTGTGCGCCCATCGCCCGCATCGCTGCGGCGGTGGCCAGCACATCTTCGCCCTCAAGCAGCCCCGAAACCCGCGTTTCGCCAACCGCCAGCGCGCCGAGCATGATCGAGCGGTGGCTGATCGACTTGTCGCCCGGCACGCGAATCCGCCCCCGTAGCGGCCCGCAAGGCAGGAAACGGCGCGGCTTGGCCTGGGCGGGATCGGCGCTGGACAATGGCTGTGCTTTCGCTTGGGACTTGCAATTTCGCGCGGCTTTTGACAGCGGGCGCAGCCTATGGCAAGGCGCGCGCCGCGCTGGGATTGGCGCAAGCCATCACCAATAGGTATTCAAGACTTTTCGCCCTGGCCAGCAAGCCAGGGCAGCACCTGAGGAATTGACATGGTCAAGGCAGAATGGGGCGCCAAGCACGGCTGCCCGAAATGCGGTACCCGCTTCTACGATCTGGGCAAGGATGACCCGGTGACCTGCATCGAGTGCGGCTATGCCTGGCACCCGGAGCCGGTGCTCAAGTCGAAGCAGCCGATTCCCTATGAGGAAGTGCAGAAGGAAAAGGCCGAGGAAGTGGCCGACGTCGATCTGGCAGACGAGGATCTCGACATCGATGAAGACGGCGATTCGCCCGACAACGATGTCGATCTGGGCGGCGATGACGACCTTGGTGTCGGCATGGACGACGACGGGGACAGCGACGACAATTAACCCCTTGCCATTCGCGGGAGCCGCCACTAGAGGGCGGCCTCTCGCGCCGATGGTGCGGGGATGGCATGCCTCCCAGGGATGCCATTGTTGAATGGAACGGGGCCTTAGCTCAGCTGGGAGAGCGCCTGCATGGCATGCAGGAGGTCAGCGGTTCGATCCCGCTAGGCTCCACCATTCAAGCGATTTTGAGTACCTGATTGCCACGCTGGCCGACGAGGTTTCGTCCGCCGGCGTTTTTCGCGTTGAAGTGGATTAGTGGATGTTCGATGCCCTTTCCGACCGGCTTGGCACAGTCTTTGACAGGCTGCGCGGGCGCGGTGCGCTCAAGGAGCAGGACGTCCGCGATGCCATGCGCGAGGTGCGGATCGCGCTGCTAGAGGCCGATGTGGCGCTGCCTGTGGTGCGCCGCTTCATCGACGATGTAACCGAAAAGGCCATTGGCACCGAAGTGCTGCGCTCGGTCACCCCGGGGCAGCAGGTCGTCAAGGTGGTCAACGACGCGCTGGTCGAGATGCTCGGCGGCGAGGACGTCCCGGGCCTTGATCTCAATGCCGCGCCGCCGGTGGTGATCATGATGGTCGGCCTGCAGGGCTCGGGCAAGACCACCACCACCGCCAAGCTTGGCAAGCTGCTCAAGGAAAAGCAAGGCAAGAAGGTGATGATGGCGTCGCTCGACGTCAATCGTCCCGCCGCGCAGGAACAGCTCAAGGTGCTGGGCGAGCAGGTCCAGGTTGCCACCC
>JAKOWQ010000108.1 GCA_029781465.1 Pseudomonadota bacterium | reverse complement strand
TCTAAATGCAACTAAGTTGCATCTACTTGCCCAGCATAGCCCCGCGCCCCCGCAACCGGCTGTGACTCCGGTCACGTGACCCAGGTCACCGACCCCATCGCCGCATCCGCACGAAACTGGTATCAGATGACACATCCAGACACATTGAGGGAACACGAGCTTGCGCTTCAGCGCGCCGTGACCGTGTGGATCGCCACCGGGCTGGCGTTCATGCTTCTGCCCGGTACCTTTCTCGGCGTCTGGAACCTGATCGGCATCTCGGGCCAGCAGTCGGCCGCCGAGATCGATCCGGCCTGGCTCCAGGCCCACGGCCACGCGCAAATGTTCGGATGGATCGGAACGTTCATTCTGGGAATCGGGTTCTACTCGCTGTCGAAGATGGCGGGGGCAGGCCGCATCGCGGTCCGCCACGCATGGCTCAGTTGGGCGCTGTGGACTGCGGGCGTGGCGCTGCGCTGGGCAACGAACCTGTGGCATTGGGAATGGCGCTTGATGCTGCCGCTTTCGGCGGTTCTGGAACTTGCGGGTTTCATCCGATTTTTCCTGACGGTGAGCGGCCACAAGGCCGAAGGGCCTCCCTCCAAAATGGCCATGTGGATGCGCCTGGTCATCGCGGGCAGCATAGCGTTCCTGCTGGCGTTGATCGCCAACCTCGGCGTCACGATTGCGAATTCGCTCTCCGGCGCCAGCCCCGCGATTCCGCACGAGCGAAACCAGGCGCTGCTCGCGCTGATTCTCTGGGGATTCCCGGTGCTCAGCATCTGGGGTTTCAGCGCGCGGTGGCTGCCCGTTTTCCTGGGACTGAAGGCGCCTGAAGACCGCCAACTGAAAGCCGCGCTGGCGCTGAACGCGGCGGCCATCGTTGCGGCGGCGGGCGGTTGGTGGCTGGCCGGGACGACGCTTTTCTTGCTGGGCGCCGGCGCAGCCGCGGCGGGATTGCACGTGTTCAGCCCACCCGAAAATCCGCCTAAGATCAACGGAGTGCACTCGACGTTTCCGGCGTTTGTGCGGATCGCTTACGGCTGGGTCCTCGTCTCGGCGGTAATCGGGGTGGCGGCGGCGCTGTGGGACCATGCGGGAGGGCTCTGGGGAGCTTCGCGGCACGCCCTCACGGTCGGCTTCATTTCAACGATGGTGTTCGCCATCGGGCAACGGGTTCTGCCCGCGTTCTGCGGAATGCGCGTGCTGTTCAGTCCCAGGCTGATGTTTGCGGCTCTGGCGCCGCTCAGTGCGGGCTGCGCGCTGCGGGTGATCTCCGAAATCTGCGCTTACGAAGGCTACGCGCCTTCGCTATGGCCGTTGCTGCCGCTCTCGGCGGTGATCGAGATGACCGCCTTTACGCTGTTTGCTGCCAACCTGGCGCTGACGCTGCTCCAGCCCCCGGCACACTTGAAGCACGCGAAGCACGCGACGGCATAGGCTCCGGGCGCCGGCCGTCACTCGATCCGGTTCTGCACGCCCATGTTGTAGGTGAAGGT
>JAKOWQ010000067.1 GCA_029781465.1 Pseudomonadota bacterium | reverse complement strand
GCTGCTGGTTGCCGCGCGGGCGGCGGGGATCGTGCCGATCCACGTCAAGATCCAGGCCATGGCCGGCGACGGGCGCGATACCGGTGCGCTGCACCGGCGGCTGGGCTGGTGCTTCGCGCCCGGAACCGAGGGCACGGCTTTCCTTGCCGCCACGGCCCCGGCGCCGGGCGAGATCGCGATCACCAAGACCGCCAGCGGCGCCTTCACCGGGACGCCGCTCGATTTCACCCTGCGCAACATGGGGATCGAGCATCTCTATATCTGCGGCTTCGTGGCCGACGAATGCGTCGAAACAACGGTGCGTCAGGCGCTCGATCTGGGATACCGGGTCAGGTTGGTGGAGGATGCCACCACCACCTACGATCGCACCGCCACCGAACACTCGGTCGGCAAGTTCAAGGGTTATGGCTTTACCCGCGAGACAGCCGTAGCGGTGGAAACCTTCGCCGCGCTCGGCAAGGCGGGCTAGTCCTCGATCCCGAGGATCCGCTTCGCCAGCTTGAGGTGCGGGCGGTCGATCATCCGCCGGTCGATCTGCAAGGCACCCGAGCCGGGGTTGGCGCTGAAGGCCTCGACGATGGCGCGGGCCTCGGCCAGTTCCTCTTCGCTGGGGGTAAAGGCCTTGTTGATCACCTCGACCTGCGCGGGGTGGATCGCCAGCATGCCCGCAAAGCCATCGGCGCGGGCTTCCTCGGCGGCCTTCTTGAGACCCTTGGCATCGGCGAAATCGGCATGCAGCGTGTCGATCGCCATCACGCCCTTGGCATGGGCGGTGAGCAGCGTCTGGGTGCGCACGAAGCGGAAGGTGTCGGTCCAGGCTCCGGCCTTGTCGCGCTTGCGGCTGGCGCCGATCGCGGCGGACAGGTCTTCGGCGCCCCAGGTCAGCCCGGCAAGGCGCGGCAGCGAAGCACTGGCATAGGCGGGAATGGCGATCGCGGCGGCAGCGGTTTCGCTGACCAGCGGAAGAATCCTTGTGGCCCCGGCGGCCACCCCGCTGCGCTGTTCCAGCTCGTAAAGTTCGGCGGCAAGCTGCTGGACCGCTTCGGGCCCCGCCGACTTGGGCAGCATGATCCCGTCGGGCGCGCCGGGCAGCACCGCGACAAGGTCTTCGCGCCACATCCGGCTGTCGAGCGCGTTAATCCGCACCCAACGGCCGAGCTTCTTGCCCTCGGTCACCACCTGGCGGTGCGCGCTCAGCC
>JAKOWQ010000066.1 GCA_029781465.1 Pseudomonadota bacterium | reverse complement strand
GGCCGTGGCGTATCGCGCGCTCGTGCCCTTTGGCGCCCCACCCCAGCCAGTCGCGCCTGAGGCGCTGCGCGGCGGCATCGGCGGCCGCCTGGCTTGGCTCGGCAGCAGGCACCAGCGCTTCGCCGCGCCGCGCGATCAGCCCGGTATCGACCCTGCCCGCGGCAAAGTCCGGATCGGCCAGGCCTTCATAGAGAAAGCCCTTGTTGGTGCGCAGCGGCGCGACGAAGCTGTCATCCAGAGCCTCCATAAGCCCGGTGCGGGCCTGCTCGCGACTGGCGCCGAGGGAAATCAGCTTGGCGATCATCGGATCGTAGAACGGGCTGATCGCGTCGCCTTGCTCGACTCCGCTGTCGATCCTGACCATGCGCGAAAGCCAGAGCTGATCGAGCGCCCCGGTGGCGGGGAGGAAGCCCTTGGCCGGATCCTCGGCATAGAGGCGCACCTCCATGGCATGCCCGGTGATCGCCAGATCTTCCTGCGCCAGCGGCAGGCGCTCGCCTGCGGCGACGCGCAGCTGCCACTCGACCAGATCGACCCCGGTGATTTCTTCGGTCACGGGATGTTCGACCTGCAGGCGAGTATTCATCTCCATGAACCAGATCCGGTCGGCGCGCAGTCCCTCGCTGCCATCGGCGATGAACTCGATCGTGCCCGCGCCTTCGTAGTTCACCGCATTGGCGGCGCGCACGGCGGCGGCGCAGACGGCCTCGCGGGTGACAGCATCCATCCCCGGCGCTGGGGCTTCCTCCACGACCTTCTGGTGACGGCGCTGGAGCGAGCAATCGCGCTCGAACAGGTGCACGACATTGCCGTGACTGTCGCCGAAGATCTGCACTTCGATATGCCGGGGCGAGAGAATGTACTTCTCGATCAACACGTTGGCATTGCCAAAGCTCGAAGCCGCCTCGCGCTGACACGAGGCGAGCGCCTCTGCAAAATCCGCATCGGCCTCAACCAGCCGCATCCCCTTGCCGCCGCCACCCGCGACCGCCTTGATCAGAACGGGATAGCCGATCTTCCCGGCTTCGGCGCGAAGCCGTTCGGGGTCCTGATCCTCGCTGAGATAGCCGGGGGTGGTGGGAACACCCGCCGCTTGCATCAGCTTCTTGGCGGCATCTTTCAGCCCCATCGCGGTGATGCTGGCGGGCTTGGGGCCGATCCACACCAGCCCGGCATCGATCACGGCCTGGGCGAATTCGGCATTCTCGGAAAGAAAACCATAGCCGGGGTGGATCGCCTGGGCCCCGCACTGGCGCGCGGCGGAGAGGATTTTCTCGGCCACCAGATAGCTTTCGCGCGCTGGAGCAGGGCCGATGTGCACCGCCTGATCGGCCTCGCGTACGTGCATCGCGCGGGCATCGGCATCCGAATAGACGGCAATGGTGCGGATACCCATGGCCCGTGCGGTGCGGATGATCCGACAGGCGATTTCGCCCCGGTTGGCGATCAGGATCGAGGAAATCATGGGCCAAGGGCTAAGCGCGATTTCGAGCCGGTGCAATGCCCCTTGCGCTCGCGCCAGCGCGACACTAGAGCGGCCCGCAAAGTTTCCTGACTTTTCCCAACGGGGCGATATCGATGGCTGATCGTTTCAACACCATTGCCGGCTGGACGCTGGGCGCGGGCATCGTTGCCCTGGGCCTTGCCAGCCTTTCGGGCCGCTATTTTCACGCCGACAAGGAGCACCGTCCCGAGCAGATGGGCTATGCCATCGAAGGCGTGTCGTCCGAGGAAGGCGGCGCAGCCCAGGTCTCGATCGAGGCACTGCTCGCGGCGGCCGATCCGGCCAAGGGCGAGGCGACCTTCAAGAAGTGCACCAGCTGCCACAACGCCGACCAGGGCGGGGCCAATGGCATCGGCCCGAACCTTTATGGCGTGCTGGGCGAATCCATCGCTGCAGGCCGGGGCGGATTCGCCTTCTCCGATGCGCTCAAGGGCAAGGGCGGCAAGTGGGACTGGGCCAGCATGAACGAATGGCTGACCAGCCCCAAGGCCTTCGCACCGGGCACCAAGATGAGCTTCGCCGGGATTTCCGATCCTGCCGAGCGCGCCAACCTGATGGTGTTCCTCAACTCCAAGGGTTCGAACCTGCCGCTTCCCGCGGTGCCTGAGGTTGCCGCCGCTCCGGCTGGCGATGCCGCGCCGGCGGCGATCGTCGGCGATGCCGCTGCTGGCGAAAAGTCGTTCGCCAAGTGCAAGGCCTGCCACACCGCCAACGCGGGCGGCGCCAACGGCATCGGCCCCAACCTTGCTGGCGTTTTTGGCGAAGGCGTGGCCTCGGGCCGGGGCGGTTTCGCCTTCTCTGATGCGCTCAAGGGCAAAGGCGGCACCTGGGACGATGCCACGATGGACGCCTGGCTGACCAGCCCCAAGGCTTTCGCGCCCGGCACCAAGATGACCTTCGCGGGCATCTCGGACGCGCAGGAACGCGCCAACGTGATCGCCTATCTCAAGTCGGCCAAGTAAGGCCTGACAGAGCGGAGGATCGAAGGGGCGGGGCCGCAAGGCTCCGCCCTTTTGCTATGCCTTGAAGCCCTGCGCGATCACGTACCATTCGGACGAATCCTTGCGGCTGGCGGGCGGCTTGGCGTGCTTGACGCTGGTGAAGTGCTTTTTGAGGAGCGCCAGCAGTTCGGTGTCGGTCCCGCCGGCCAGTACCTTGGCGATGAAGGCGCCGCCCGGTGCAAGATTCTCGATCGCGAAGTGCGCCGCAGTTTCGACCAGGCCCATAGTGCGCAGGTGATCGGTGGCCTTGTGGCCCACGGTGTTGGCGGCCATGTCCGAGATCACCAGATCTGGAGCCCCGCCCAGCGCTTCGAGCAGAGCGCCGGGCGCCTCATCGGCCATGAAATCCATCTGGAACAGGGTAACCCCCTCGATCGGATCGGTGGGCAACAGGTCGATGCCGACCACCGCGGCCCTGGGCGCGCGCTGGCGCACCACCTGGCTCCAGCCGCCAGGGGCCACACCCAGATCGACCACCCGGCTTGCGCCCTTGATCAGACCGTATTTGTCATCGAGTTCGGCCAGCTTGAACGCGGCGCGGCTGCGCCAACCTTCGGCCTTGGCGCGCTTGACATAGGGATCGTTGAGCTGGCGGGTCAGCCAGCGCGCCGAACTGGTCGAGCGCTTCTTGCCGGTGCGCAGCCGCTCACCCGGATCGCGTCCCGATCGGCTCATCGCGCTTCCCGCCGGGCCTGGCGCAGTGCGGCGCGGCTCTGTTCGGCGGCGCTTCCCGCCCGCATCAGGCTGCGCAGGATGCCCTCGCGGATACCCCGGTCGGCAACCCCCAGCCGTTCGGTCGGCCAGAGTTCGATGATCGTCTCGAGGATCGCGCAGCCCGCCACCACCAGATCGGACCGTTCGCCGCCGATGCACGGCTGCGAACGCCTTTGCTGCGGTGGCATGGCTGCAAGCGCCGCGGCAATATCACGCATCGCCAGGGTCGGCACGATCAACCCGTCAACCGCGCGCCGATCGTATTGCGGCAGCTCGAGATGGACCGAAGCCAGGGTGGTAACCGTTCCGCTGGTTCCCAGCAGCCGCATTCCGGCGGGATCGTGATCGGGGCCGAAACGCTCGGCGATCCGCTCGGTCAGCGGCGAGAGGCTTTCGCGAACAAGCCGCTTCATCCTGGCATATCGTTCGGCGCGCGCCTCGTCGCCCGCCGGCTCCTTGCCGCAGGTTTCGCTCAGCGAGACAACGCCCCAGGGCACGCTTTGCCAGTCGTGGATGCGCGGGACTTCGCCGCCGCGCGATTCGACCAGCACCAGTTCGGTCGATCCGCCGCCGATGTCGAACACCATTGCCGGGCCTTCGCCCTGTTCGAGCAGCAGATGGCAACCCAGAACAGCCAGGCGCGCCTCTTCCTTGGCGCTGATGATATCGAGGGCGATGCCGGTTTCGCGGCGCACCCGCTCGATGAATTCAGGCCCGTTTTCGGCGCGGCGGCATGCCTCGGTGGCGACCGAGCGGGCCAGATGGACATTCCGGCGCCGAAGCTTTTCGGCGCAAACCTTGAGCGCGCCAAGCGCGCGCTCCATCGCCGCCTCGCTCAGCTTGCCGGTCTGCGCCAGACCCTCGCCCAGCCGCACCACACGGCTGAAGGCATCGATCACGGTGAAATTCTCGCCATCGGGGCGGGCGATCAGGAGGCGGCAGTTGTTGGTGCCAAGGTCGATCGCGGCAAAGGCCTGACGATGGAACGGCGGCGAACGCCACTCTGCCGGTGCCGCGCCTGCACGCGGGCCATCCTGTTCGGTTCGGCCGCCGGGCCGGCGCTGGGGCGAAGCGGAACCGGAAAGCGAAGGCGCGTTTTCGCGCGGCTCCGTCAGTCCATCATTCCCGCAACCAGCCTCCTCGCGCATCGCCGACGGAAGTTTCTCCGCCATGTCACTTGCACTCGTTATTGTTTTCCCGCCGGACGCGGCGGGTACCTGCCGCCTTGGTAGACCTCTCGCCGGAGCGGGGCAAGCACTCTCGCCGCCCGGCTTGACGAGGCGCCGTCACCGCCCTAGAGGCACCCGCCTGTTGCCCGATCGTCTAAAGGTAAGACTACGGACTCTGACTCCGTCAATCGAGGTTCGAATCCTCGTCGGGCATCCATTCCCACATCGCTGACCCTGTCCCGCCCGCCGCTCGGCGTGCGCGTTTTCCTTTGACAGGTCCGGCGATGCGGATGAGGAAGAGGCAATGACAGAAGAAGAAAAGGAAAAGCGCCTCCATCGCCGCCGTTTCTACAAGGCCGAGCAGGAGGCGGGCTTCGTCGAGGCCCAGAGCCACGAAACAGCGCAAACCCGCAGCCCGGCCTACAAGCTGGCCTTTCGCGACACGGATTTCCTGCTGCGCGAGGAACTGCGCCCGGTGCGCTTCCAGCTGGAACTGCTCAAGTGCGAGATGCTGCTCGAAGAGGCCAATATCGGCTCGACCCTGGTCTGCTACGGCTCGGCGCGCATTCCCTCACCCGAGGCTGCACAGGAGCTGGTTGCCAATGCTCCGCCCGAGCGCAAGGCCGTGGCCGAGCGGCTGGCGGCCAATGCGAAATACTATGAGGAAGCCCGCAAGCTCGCGTACATCGCCTCAAGCAAGGCGATCGTCGAAAAGGGCATGCGAGAATTCGTGGTCTGCTCGGGCGGGGGCCCCTCGATCATGGAAGCGGCCAATCGCGGCGCGGTAGAGGCCGGAGCGGAGACGATCGGGCTCAACATCGTGCTGCCGCACGAACAGGCCCCCAACCCCTACGTCACCCCGCGTCTGGCCTTCCAGTTTCACTACTTCGCGCTCAGGAAGATGCATTTCCTGCTCCGCGCCAAAGCGGTGGCCGTGTTTCCGGGCGGGTTCGGCACGCTCGACGAGTTTCTCGAGCTGCTCACCCTAGTCCAGACCGGCAAGATGAAGCCGATCCCGATCCTGCTGTTCGGCAAGGATTACTGGAACCGGATCATCAACTTCGAGGCCATGGCCGACGAAGGGGTAATCAACCGCCAAGACCTGCAACTGTTCCATTGGGCCGAAACCGCCGAAGAGGCCTGGCACGTGATCGAACGGTTCTACGAGCTCGACTGAGGGTCAGCCCCGCGCTTCACCGTGGCCAAGGGGGCCGCTGCCCTGGCCGAATCCCGGCGCGGCGCGCAGGGCGCTGCGCACGAACAGTCGCGCCCGGTCAACCGCTTCGGCCAGCGCCAGCCCCTTGCCCAAATAGGTGGCAATGGCGCTGGAGAGCGTGCAGCCGGTGCCGTGGGTATGGCGCGTGTGGATGCGGGTTCCGGCCATGACGTGCGGGGCTTCACCCGGAAGGACCAGCACATCTTCCACGCGCTCGCCCTCGGCATCGCCGCCCTTGGCGAGATAGGCGACGCCGCGCGCCAGCATGGCTTCGTGACCACCCAGCGCGGCAAGTTCCGGCACGTTGGGGGTGGTCAAGGTGGCGAGCCGCATCAACCGCTCGAACGCTGCGATCGTATCCGCGTCGGCCAGCGCCGCACCGCTGGTGGCAACCATCACCGGATCGAACACCACCGGAATGCCGATTTCTTCAAGCCGGTCCGCAACCACTGTTGCGATCCCCGCCGAACCGAGCATCCCGATCTTGACCGCATCGACGCCGATGTCATCCAAGCAGGCGTCGATCTGGGCGGCGACCATCGCCGGGCTGGCGGGTTCGATCAGGGTCACGCCAAGCGTATTCTGCGCGGTCAGCACCGTAACCGCGCTCATCGCATAGCCGCCAAGCACGGTGATGGTCTTGATATCCGCCTGGATTCCTGCCCCACCCGAGCTGTCGGACCCGGCAATGGTCAGGATGCGCGGCGGGGGCATCAGCCCCTGAACTTCCGTTCGCTCGAAGGCGGGCTCTTGGCGTGATGGCGCTTCGCCCGGGTTGGCCGGTCGAGCAGCTCGCCGCCGCAATTGGGGCAACGCTCGTCGAGCGCGTCGGCGCACTCAGTGCAGAAGGTGCACTCGAAACTGCAGATAAAGGCTCCGGGCAGCTCGGCCGGCAGGTCCGTGCCGCACTTTTCGCAATCGGGGCGCATTTCCAGCATCAGGCGGCGGCCTCCTGTACCGCGTCGCAAATCGCCGCGACCACCTGTTCGACTTCGGTGGCATCGTCGCCTTCGGCCATCACCCGGATCACCGGTTCGGTCCCCGAGAGGCGAATAACGAGACGGCCTCTGCCGGCGAGTTGAGCCTCGGCTTCGGCGATCACGGCCTTGACCCGCGTCTGCTCCAGCGGCTTGCCTCCGGCAAAACGCACGTTCCTGAGCAATTGCGGCACGGGATCGAACAAGTGCAGCATTTCGCTGGCGCGCTTGCCCGATTTGACCAGCGCGGCCAGCACTTGCAGCGCAGCCACGGTGCCATCGCCAGTGGTGCCGTGATCGAGCAGGATCATGTGGCCGCTCTGCTCGCCCCCGACGTTGTAACCTCCGGCCTTCATCGCTTCGAGCACATAGCGATCACCCACCTTGGCGCGGATCAATTCCAGGCCCTGTCCGGCAAGGCAGCGCTCCAGTCCCAGGTTCGACATCACCGTCGCCACCACGCCGCCGCCGCGCAGCGCGCCCTGGGCGGCCAGCCGGGTGCCGATCAGCGCCATGATCTGATCGCCATCGACCGTCTGGCCCTTTTCGTCGACCACGATCAGGCGGTCGGCATCGCCATCGAGTGCGATGCCGATATCGGCGCCGCTGGCCACGACCGCTTCCTTGACCAGCCCGAGGTGAGTCGATCCGCACCTGTCGTTGATATTGATGCCGTTGGGCGAAACCCCCACCGCGACCACTTCGGCGCCCAGTTCCCAGATCGCCGAAGGAGCGACCTGATAGGCCGCGCCGTTGGCGCAATCGACCACGATCTTGAGACCGTCGAGCCGCACGTCGTCGGGTAGCGATCCCTTGACCGCGTGGATATAGCGCCCGCGCGCATCGTCGATCCGCCGCGCCCGACCGATCTCGGCGGCAGGGGCAAGTGCCTGTTCTTCGCCCAGCATGGTCTCGATCGCCAGTTCGTCGGCGTCGGAAAGTTTGAACCCGTCAGGGCCGAACAGCTTGATGCCGTTGTCCTCGTAAGGGTTGTGGCTGGCCGAGATCATCACCCCGACATCGGCGCGCAGCTCACGCGTTAGCAGCGCCACACCCGGCGTCGGCATCGGGCCTAGCAGCACCACGTCCATCCCCACGCTGGTGAACCCCGCTACCAGCGCGTTTTCCAGCATGTAACCGGAAAGGCGAGTATCCTTGCCGATCACCACGCGGTGGCGGTGCTTGCCGCGCAGAAAGCGGCGCCCTGCGGCCTGGCCGACCTTCATCGCGGTGGCGGCGGTCATCACCCCGGCGTTGGTTAGCCCGCGAATCCCGTCGGTACCGAAATAGTTGCGTCCCATCGCACAGTCCGTAGCATCAATTCCTTGGCGAATTGCTATGTCGCTTTGGGCCGCTAAAGTCACGCGGTCAAAACAAGGACCGGGGGCAAGAATGGAATCGAGCGAAGCACCAGCGGGTTTCCCCGAGATCAAGGTACCCGCCGCGCTGACCTTTGCCGGGCTGGTGCTGGGCTTCGTGGTTGGCGAATTGCTGCGCGGCACCGCCATGCTGGACAGTGTGCTTGCCTTTGCGGCTCCAGCAGGCGCCCTGTGGCTGCGGGCGCTCCAGCTTACGATCCTGCCGCTGGTGGTCGGGCTGGTCTATACCGGCATCTCCCAGACCCTGGCCGCCGCCGGGGGCGATCGGTTGGCCCGGCGCGCGGTGGGCCTGTTCGTCGCAGTGCTGTTTGCCGCCGGGACAATGGCCGTGCTGCTAGTGCCGTTCCTGCTTACCGTTGCGCCGATCCCGGCGCGCGCGGTAGCCGCGCTGAGCGGCGGTGCGGCTCCTGCGGGCCAGGTTCCCGGCGCAGCGGACATCCTGATGGCGATGATGCCCGAGAATATCTTCGCCGCTGCAGCCTCGGGGGCAATGTTGCCGCTGGTGCTGTTCGTTTCACTACTGGCGCTCGCCGCGACACGGATCGCGGCTGCGCCTCGGCAGCAATTGTCACTGGTTTTTGAAGGGCTGGCCGCAGCGATGATGGTGATCGTCGGCTGGGTGCTGATGCTGGCGCCGATCGGAGTGTTCGGGCTGGCGATCTCGCTGGGGGCCAAAAGCGGACCCGACGCGATCGGCGCGCTGGCGCACTATATTCTGGTGGTGGTCGCGGCTGGGACGGTGGTGATGCTGGGCGGCTATGTCCTGGCTGTGTGGCTGGGCAAGCAGAAGCTTGGCGCCTTTGCGCGCGCGATGTTGCCGGTCCATGCCGTGGCGATCTCTACCCAGTCCTCGCTCGCCTGCCTGCCCGCGATGCTCGCGGCGTCACGGCGGCTGGGCGTGCGCGAATCGACCTCTGACTTCGTTCTGCCGCTGGCGGTGGCGATCTTTCGCGGCACCAGCCCGGCAATGAACCTGGGGGTGGCGATCTACGCCGCCTATCTTACCGGCACACCGCTGTCAGTTCCGGCGCTGGCAGCAGGCGTGGTGGTCGCATTTTTGGTTTCGCTCAGTTCAGTCTCGTTGCCCGGCACTCTTAGCTTTATCATTTCGGTCGGGCCGATTGCGATGGCAATGGGTGTGCCGGTAACCCCGCTGGGGCTACTTGTCGCCGTGGAAATGCTGCCCGATCTGATGCGCACCCTCGGCAACGTGACGATGGACGTCGCTGTGACAACAGCAGTCGACGAAGGACACGAGTAGTGCGCCCATTCTTAGATCCGGTATTTCTTGTGGCATTGTCAGAAGGAATGCACCGGAAAGTGATAGGGGCGGGCATGGGGCGGAAGTATGCCACGCCCTGGAAGGACTGATTAGCCGTTTCGCTATTCCCCTCGTCGCCGGAGGTGATCCGGCATAGCGTCATGATTTGTTGAAGTTCCAGCGTAGCCTACGAAACGTCGAGGACCTGATATTCGAGCACGGTCTCGAGTTGTTCCATGAGACGGTGCGGCTCTTGTGGAACATGCTTGGCCCAGTGTTCGCGGTTGACATCCGGATACAGCGGATCAACCGAACGTGAGATGTCCAGCACTGGCGTTGCGTGACCTAGGGAAGGAGGGGCGCCGGGAAGTTGGTCGCCACCTAAGCGACCGAGTTGAAAATTCACACCTCCCGTTCCAGCAAAGAGAACGCGCGATGCAGCGGATTGGGCAGATGAAGAGCATGGACAACCACTTCAATTCGGAACACTCCTCGTCGATCTTCAATCCAACAAAGGAACGACGCTCAGCAGCTCTGGTTGTGTAGTAGTCGCTCATGGTCTGAAGTCTCGATGCTTCGGCGGTGGCTGCACCGAGTGGAGACAAGTTCGCATCGGACTGACACCTCCGCCACAAGACCTCGCATCTTTGCAAGACAGAGAAAATTCGCATTTTCGGGGCGAATCCGTGGCATTCGTGTCTGCTTCGGCACAGCAGAAAATCTGTTGCGAAACGGGCGCGCGAAATTCAGCCTTTTCATCTCTGCTGCGCCCCAGCCTGAAGGCGTTTCGGGTTCCGATGGATTCCAAATCGAACGTTCGAATCGGCCTTGTCAGAGCAAAGGCGGAACTCGCCTATCCGAGAGGAGTTGCGAATGACTGTCGGCACCGTCAGGGTGCGCCGACCGCATGTGGAAAGCACTCCCGGCGCCCTTGGCGGCACGTTCAGCCTTGCGACAGGGGTGATGCTTGATGGAGCGGGCCAGTGCGGGTTAAGAGGAGCCGGACGCTGGCTGCCACGAAGGCAGGCCGGGCCGGTCCCGAACAGGAGCAGACGATGAAGCGGTGGGGCAAGCAGGGTTTGGGATGGAGCGCGATCGCCCTGGTGGCGGTGGCAATCCCCGCAGCGGCGCGCCAGCCGGAAAACATCCTGCCCAGCCCGGCCCCGTCGGCTCCCGCTACGCCGGCTCCCGCCACTCCGGCCGCCCAGCCCAGCCCCGCAGCCACGCTTCCTGCGCCGACCCCGGCTCCCGCCGCGCCACCCTCCGCGCTGCCCAGCCCGGCCCCGGCGCTGCCGGTTCAGGCTCCGCTCGATGAGCCGGTGATGGCCTGGTCCGCCGCCGATGCGCAGGCCCTGCTCGCCACGATCCTGGCAATCGGCGAGGACGGGCTGCTGCCCGCCGACTATCAGCCCGACGCACTGCGCGCGGCGATTGCCGCGGGCGCGGGCGCCGCGCTCGACGCCCAGGCCAGCCGCTCGTTCGCCTGGCTGGTCGAGGATATGCGCGACGGGCGCACCCGGATGGACGCCCGCCAGGGCTGGTTCGTGGTCGATCCCGATGTCGAAACCAGCCCGACTTCGGCGGTGATGGCCCAGGCGCTGTCCAGCCATGATATTGCCGGGGCTGTCGCCGCGCTGGCCCCGACCCATCCCGACTACCAGGCGCTCAAGGCCGCGCTCGCTGCCACGCCCAAGACCGACAAGGTCCGCCGGGCCCAGCTGCGCGTCAACCTCGATCGCTGGCGCTGGCTGCAGCGCGATCTGGGCAAGTTCTATCTCTTCACCAATGTCCCCGAATACCAGCTGCGCCTGACGGTCGATAACACCATCATCCGTTCCTACCGCACGATCGTGGGCAAGCCCGGCAAGACCGCCACCCCGCAGCTCGCCGAGGTGGTCGAAGGGGTGATCTTCAACCCGACCTGGACCGTGCCGCAATCGATCGTGGTCGGCGAAGGGCTGGGCGCGCGGCTCTACAACAACCCCAAGCAGGCCGCGCGCGAAGGCTACAAGGTGACCAAGGCCGCCGACGGGACGATCTATGTCGTCCAGCAGCCGGGCAACGGCAATTCGCTGGGCCGGCTCAAGCTCGACATGCCCAACGAACACGCGATCTTCCTGCACGATACGAATGCGCGCGGGCTGTTCAACCAGCCCAACCGCGCGCTCAGCCACGGCTGTGTGCGGACCGAGAACGCGGTGCAGCTGGGCATGACCATGGCCCGGCTGGGCTCGGGAATTCCCACCACCGAAAGCCTCGAGATCGCCAATTCGGGCACCTATACCAAGGTCCCGATGACCAAGACTTTCCCGATCTATATCATGTATTTCACCGTCGCGACCGACATCAACGGCAAGCTCGCGACCTTCAAGGATCTCTATGGCCGCGATGCCTCGGTGCTGGCCAGTTTCGCCGCCCCGCGCAAGGCCTGGGACGGCAAGCGCAAGACCAGCGAGGAAGTGATCATCCTCGACAATCCGCTATAGGCTGATGGGGTGGCGCATAGCAGCGCCGCCATCAGGCCTCGATCCGGTCAGCGAACAGCAGGCGCCCGCCCGAAAGGTGCCACAGCGCCTCGTTGAACTGGTCCGGCCCCATCGCGAAGCAGCCCTCGGAGCGGCCCAGCTTGCCCTGGCGCGCGATCATGTCGCTTGAGGCATACCAGGCCGGATGCATCACGATCGCCCGGTCGAGCGCGTTGGAATTGTCCTGATCAAGGCCGAGCAGGCGGATCGAGGTGCCGTATTTGCCCTGATACCATTCGGCGGTGAGATAGGCCCCGCGCGAGGTGGCCTCCGAGCCGACGGTGTTGGAAAAGCTTTGCAGGAACCCCGAATGCTCGCGATCCGAGCCGCGCCCGTGGGCAACGTAGAACGAGCGCACGGTGCCGTTTTCAAGATTGGCGAAGTGCAGCCGCGGAAGGGTCGACGGCCGCGCGAAATCGGCCACCCCGACTATGTCGGTGCGCCACAGGCGGCTGCCGGCGCGTTCGGCTTCGCGCTTGGCAATTTCCAGCACGCGCCGGTCATAGGCCGGATCGGATACGACCGCCGTGGGAAGCGCGGGAACCACCGGCTCTTCGGCGGCCACGCTGCCGGCGCCAAAGGCCTTGTCGAACTCATCGGAAAGCGACTGGGCCAGCGCGCGCGCGGGCAGGGCCAAGGCCGCCGTGGCGGCGAACCCTCCCCTCAGCAGGGCGCGGCGATTGATGGTCCCAGTCATACCCGTGCTGTGGATAACATCACAATTCGCGAGTCGCCAAGGCTCAATCGGCGGAAAAGCGCGCGCTTGCGCCGAGTTGTTGCAAGGCTGCGCCGTCAACGCGCATCACGGTCCATTCGTCCATGAAGTTTGCGCCCAGTCTCCTGTAGAAGCCGATCGCCGGTTCGTTCCAGTCGAGCACCGACCATTCGAGCCGCGCGCAATCCCGTTCCACCGCCAGGGCGGCAAGGTGGGCGAGCAATGCCTTGCCAAGGCCACTGCCCCGCGCTTCGGGGCGCACGAACAGATCCTCAAGGTAGATCCCCGGCTTGCCCTCAAAGGTCGAGAAGTTGTGAAAGAACAAGGCGAAACCCTGGGCCGTGCCATCGATCTCGCCGATCGCCACCTCGGCATAGGGGCGCGGGCCGAACAGCTTTTCGCCCAGCACCGCCTCATCGAAGCGGACCTCGTGGGCCAGCTTTTCGTATTCGGCGAGGCCGCGGATCAGCGCGGCGACCAGCGGCAGATCGGCGGGGGTGGCA
>JAKOWQ010000055.1 GCA_029781465.1 Pseudomonadota bacterium | reverse complement strand
AAGCGCGGTCGAGCAGCGCCGGTTGCTGGCCGGATCGCGCCTGGCCGATGACATGATCACCGCACTCGACATCAACGAGACCATCGCCTCGCCCGAGGTGGTGCAGAAGAGCTTCAACGATTCACGCACTCTGTTCACGCCCGAGGCCGTGCTGGAAAAGAGCCGCGCGATGTTTCGCGGCAGCGTGGTGCGCGGAATCTACGTCACGCCCAAGGCGGGTGAGGCCGATGCCGATGCCCTGCGCGCGGCGCTGGCCCGCCCGGTCGAGGCCGATGCCAACGCCCGGGTGGACAGCAAGGCAATCTCCTTCGCCGAGATGCCGCCGGTTGGCGAGCCGGGAACGCCCAAGTCGGAACACGACATCGGCGTACTGGGGATCGAGCAGATCGAATATGCCAACGGGGTGAAGGTGCTGCTCTGGCCCAGCGCGGACGAGCCGGGGCGGGTGACGGTCAAGGCCCGGTTCGGCAACGGGTACCGCGCGTTCGGTGCAGGCGACGCGGCCTATATCACCCTGGGCAACATGGCGCTGGTCGGCTCGGGAGTCGGTACGCTCGGCCAGGACGAACTCGATCGCATCTCGACCGGGCGCAAAATGGGCTTCGATTTCGAGATCGGCGACGGCGCCTTCACCTTCAGCGCCGATACCCGCCAGGCGGACATGGCCGATCAGCTCTATCTGTTTGCCGCGAAGTTCGCCACGCCGCGCTGGGATGCCGCGCCGCTGCTGCGCGCCAAGGCGGCGGCGCGGCTGCAGTATGAAAGCTATTCGGCCAGCCCCCAGGGCATGATCGAGCGCGATCTTTCCTTCTACCAGCGCGGCGGCGATCCGCGCTACCATACTCCAACTCCCGCGGAGATAGAGGCGGCAACTCCCGATGGCTTCCGCCGGGTGTGGCAGCCGATCCTCGAGGAAGGCCCGATCGAGGTGCAGCTGTTCGGCGATTTCGATCGCGCCAGTGCGCTTGCCGCGCTCAACCGCACCTTCGGCGCCTTGCCCAAGCGCAAGCCGCTGCCGCAAGTTCCCGCCGCTCAGCTGCGCCAGCAAGCGGCATCGACCATCCCTGTGGTGCTGACCCATCGCGGCGATCCCGGCCAGGCGGCTGCGCTGGTGGTCTGGCCGACCGGCGGTGGCACCACTCAGGTGCCTGAGAGCCGCCAGCTCGAGATTCTTTCCCAGGTGCTGCAAAACCGCCTGCTCGACCGGCTGCGCGAGCGGCTGGGCGCGGCCTATTCGCCCCAGGTGGCCAACAACTGGCCCTACGATCTGGAGAACGGCGGGCAGATCATGGCGATCGCCCAGCTGCGTCCCGCCGACGTGCCTGTGTTCTATCAGCTGGTCGATGAGATCGCCGCCGATCTGGTGGCCAAGCCGCCTAGCGCGGACGAGCTGGGCCGGGTGACCGAGCCGCTGCGCCAGCTGCTGACCCGGGCTTCGACATCAAGCGCGTTCTTCATGAACCAGCTTGAAGGGGCGAGCAGCGATCCGCGCCGGATTGCTGCATTAGGCACCATGATCCCCGACTATACCCGCACCACGCCCGAGGCGATGCAGGCGCTTGCTGCGCGTTACCTTGGCAAGGGATCTTCGTGGCGGCTGGCCGTGATCCCCGAAGGGCAGAAGCTCGCAGGGAGCTATGGGGAGGGCGCCGACGCGGCCGCGCAGCACTGATCGGGCCGGATCGGGCAACAATATTGCCCGATCGCGGTAATCGGCATTGCAGGTTTTGCATTTGCGCCTGCGCGCGGCTATGGCGCGCGCTTTCCCGCAACGGAGCATGAAACGTGGCTAGCAACTGGACCCCTGAAAGCTGGACGGCAAAGGAAGCGCGGCACCTGCCGAGCTATCCCGATGCCGAAGCGCTCGACAAGGTGACCGGGACGCTCGGCTCGTTTCCCCCGCTGGTCTTCGCGGGTGAGGCGCGCGCGCTCAAGGCCGATCTGGCCGAAGTGGCGGCGGGCAAGGGTTTCCTGCTCCAGGGCGGCGATTGCGCCGAAAGCTTTGCCGAGTTTCACCCCAACAACATCCGCGACACCTTCCGCGTGCTGCTGCAGATGGCGGTGGTGATGACCTTCGCCTCCAAGCAGCCGGTGGTGAAGGTCGGGCGGATGGCCGGGCAGTTCGCCAAGCCTCGCTCCTCGCCGGTGGAGGTGCAGGACGGGGTCGAGCTGCCGAGCTATCTGGGCGATAACATCAACGGCATCGAATTCACCGCGCAATCGCGCATCCCCGATCCCCAGCGCCTGCTCCAGGCCTATTCGCAAAGCGCCGCGACGCTCAATCTGCTGCGCGCCTTTTCGACCGGGGGTTATGCCAACCTGCGTCAGGTCCACCAGTGGACGCTCGATTTCATGGGCCGCTCGCCCTGGGCCGATCGCTTTGCCCAGATGGCGGACCGGATCGGCGAGGCGCTCGATTTCATGGAAGCCTGCGGGATCGATCCGCAATCGGTGCCGCAGCTCAAGGGCACCAGCTTCTACACTAGCCACGAAGCGCTGCATCTGCCCTTCGAGCAGGCGATGACTCGCCGCGATTCGCTCACCGGCGATTGGTATGACACCAGCGCGCACATGCTTTGGATCGGCGATCGCACCCGCTTTGAAGGCTCGGCTCATGTCGAATTCCTGCGCGGGGTGGGCAATCCGCTGGGGATGAAGTGCGGCCCCTCGATGGCGCCGGATGAGCTGCTGCGCCAGCTCGATCTGCTGAACCCCGCGCGCGAGGCGGGGCGGATCACGCTGATCAGCCGGTTCGGAGATGAAAAGGTCGAAGCGGGGCTGGCGCCGCTGGTCCGCGCGGTCAAGCGCGAAGGGCATCCGGTGGTGTGGTCGTGCGATCCGATGCACGGCAACGTGATCAAGGCCGACAGCGGCTTCAAGACCCGCCCGTTCGACCGGATCCTGGGCGAGGTGCGCGGCTTCTTTGCGGTTCACCGCGCCGAAGGAACCCACGCCGGCGGCATCCATATCGAGATGACCGGCCAGGACGTGACCGAATGCGTTGGCGGGGCGATCGCGATTTCCGATGCCGCGCTGGCCGATCGCTATCACACCCACTGCGATCCCCGCCTCAATGCCGCGCAGTCGATCGAACTGGCATTCCTGCTGGCCGACATGCTCAACCAGGAAGCGGTGGAACGCGCCCAGCGCGCGGCGTGATTACCCGCGAACTGCTTGGTACGGCGCTGGTTCCCGGCGGCGAGGAGCTGCGGCTTTTCGCCCACGGCCGCGATTTCATGATCGTGCTGGGCCACAACGAGCTGATGAGCACGCGCATGCGCGGATCGGAGGAGGCGCTGGCGACGATGACGGCGCAGCGGCTCAAGGGCACCACAGCGCAGAACTGGCTGATCGGCGGCTATGGCATGGGCTTTACCCTGCGCGCGGCGCTGGGGGTGCTGGGCGCGGATGCGCGGATCACGGTGGCCGAACTGGTGCCCGAAATCATCGAATGGGCGCGCGGGCCGATGGCCGGGGTCGCTGCGGGATGCCTCGACGATCCGCGCGTGCGGCTCACCATGGGCGATGTCGCCGATGCAATCCTGCTCGCCCCCGAGCCGCTCGACGCGATCCTGCTCGATGTCGACAACGGCCCCGACGGGCTGGTCCGCGCCGACAACAACCGGCTCTATTCCAGGGCCGGTCTACACAACGCCCGCAAGGCGCTGGCGCCGGGCGGCATCCTGGCGGTGTGGTCGGCTTTCCCCGATCCCAAGTTCCGGCGCCGCCTCGAGGAAGTCGGTTTCGCGGTCGAGGAGGTCGAGGTGCGCGCCCGCTACGATGCAAGCGGCAAGGGCAAGGGCCCGCGCCACGTAATCTGGTTCGCGCGGGTCAATTAGGGCAACAACAGCGTCGACCCCGCGGTCTTCCTCGCCTCGAGGTCGCGGTGGGCCTGGGCTGCTTCCATCAGGGGATAGGTCTGCCCCACGGTCACCGTCAGTTTGCCCGCTGCGATCATGTCCCACAGCTTGGCTGCGCCGGGCAGGGCTTCGGCGGGATCGCGGTAATAGTCGAACATGGTCATGCGGGTGACGTATAGCGAACCGTGCTGGGCCAGCACGCCAAGGTTCACCCCGGTTACCGGGCCGCTGGCATTGCCGAAGCTGACGATCGTGCCGCGCCGCCGCACCGATTTGAGCGATGCCTCCCAGGTTGCCGCGCCGACCCCGTCATAGGATACGGCAACGCCTTCGCCGCCGGTTGCCTCGCGCACCCTCGCCGCCAGATCGGGATCATTCGACAGCAGCACCTGCTCGGCCCCCGCATCGCGGGCCAGCGCCATCTTTTCCGCACTGCCGACAGTGCCGATCACCCGCACGCCGCGCGCTTTCAGCCATTGCACCAGCAACAGGCCAACCCCGCCCGCCGCCGCCGGAACCAGCGCCCAGCCGCCTGCTGCCACCGGGGCACAGCGCTCGGCCAGCGCCTCCACTGTGGCTCCCTTGAGGAACGCGGCGGCGGCGGTCTGGCTGTCGATGCCGTCCGGAAGCGGAAAATACTGGGCAGCCGGGGCGATCCGGGCGGTCGAATAGGCGCCCGGCGCGCCGAAACACACCGCGCGCTGGCCGGGCTTGAGATGCTCCACCCCTTCGCCCACCGCTTCCACCACCCCGGCAGCCTCCATTCCCAGCCCGCTGGGCAGCGGGGCGGGGTAGAGCCCGGTGCGGAAATAGGTGTCGATATAGTTGAGCCCCACCGCCTCGTGCCGGATCAGCACTTCGCCGGGGCCAGGTGCGGGCAGATCAACCTCGCGCCACTGGATAACCTCGGGTCCGCCGGTCTGCTCGATGATGGCCTGGGTCGCGCGCATGGCTGGTTCTCCTTGTCGTTCGCAGAATAGCCTTTGGCGATTGCTTCTCAAGGGCAACAAAGCTGTTAGCCTGCACAGCACATCTTTCCCGCCGGAGTCATCAATGCGCAAAGTCGCTGCCCTGTTGCTTGCCCTGTCCGCTTTCCCGCTGCTTGCCCAGACCGCCCCGGCGCCGGTCGATCCGATGGCCAACGATCAGGTCGCCAGCTACGACTGGGTCAGGCCCGAGGCCGACTATGTCCGCCGTGTGGTGATGGTGCCGATGCGCGACGGGGTGAAGCTCTATACCGTGATCGTCTATCGCAAGGGCACCAAAGACGCACCGATCCTGCTCAGCCGCACGCCCTATGACGCCGCCGGGGCGACCAGCCGCAGCCGCAGCCAGAAGATCACGGAGATCCTGCCGGTGATGGATGCCCCGTTCGTGGGCGATGGCTATATCCGGGTCTATCAGGACGTGCGCGGCTTGCACGGGTCCGAAGGCGACTATGTGATGACCCGCCCGCTGGCCGGTCCGCTCAACAAGACCAAGATCGACAATTCCACCGATGCCTGGGACACGATCGACTGGCTGGTGAAGAATGTGCCAGAAAACAACGGCAAGGTCGGGATCATCGGTTCGAGCTACTTGGGCTTCACCTCGCTGATGGCCCTGATAAACCCGCACCCTGCGCTCAAGGCGGCGGTGCCGCAGTCGCCGATGGTCGATGGCTGGATGGGGGATGACTGGTTCCACAACGGCGCGTTCCGCACTTTCGGCTTCGACTATGTGTTGAACCAGACAGTCAAGGACGGCAGCGATGCGGTGCCCTATGGCAACGCCGATCCCTACACCGTTTTCCTCGAGGCCGGATCGGCCGCCGGTTATGCCCGCAAGTGGGGGATCGACGGCCTGCCGGGCGTGCGCAAGATGATCGCCCATCCCGCCTACGATGCCTATTGGCAGGGCCAGGCGGTCGACAAGCTGCTGGCCGCGCGCAAGCTGACCGTGCCGACGCTGGTGATGCTGGGGCAATGGGACCAGGAGGATTCCTATGGCGCCCCGGCGGTGTTCCGCGCGGTCAAGGCCGCCCAGCCGGACGCGCCGATCACGCTGGGGATCGGACCCTGGCGGCATTCGGGCGCAAACTATGAAGGCTTTGGGCTCGGCCCGCTCCGGTTCGAGGGCGATACCGCGCTGCAATTCCGCCTGAACTGGATCAAGCCGTTCTTCGATTGCCGGCTCAAGTCCGGCGCCGCGCCGTGCAAGCCGATGCCCGCCGCGATCACCTATGCCACCGGAGCCGAGCGCTGGGAAACCGACGCCGTCTGGCCCGCCGGGACCGAGCAGCCGCTTTACCTTGCCGCGAACAACGGGCTTTCCTTCACCCGCCCGCAGGGTGAGGGGAGCGATTCCTATGTCTCCGATCCGGCCAAGCCCGTGCCCTTTGTGCCGCGCCCGGTTCATTTCGATGGCGATGCCTGGAAGACCTGGCTGGTGCAGGATCAGCGCTTTGCCGATGGCCGAAGCGACGTGCTGACCTATACCGGACCGGTGCTTGACAAGCCGCTGCACATCAAGGGCGCGCCGCGGGTCGATCTGCGCGCCGCGACCAGCGGGCAGGATAGCGACTGGGTGGTCAAACTGATCGACGTCTACCCGGCGGAAAACGCCGCCAACCCGCAGATGGCGGGCTATGAACTGGGCGTGGGGATCGAGATCTTTCGCGGCCGTTATGTTCACGGCTTTGCCAGCCCCGCGCCGCTCGAACCGGGCAAGATCTATGCCTATGGCTGGTCGCTGCCCAACGTGAACCACGTGTTCCTGCCCGGGCACCGGATCATGGTGCAGATCCAGTCGAGCCTGGTCCCGCTTTATGCCCGCAACCCGCAGACCTGGGTGCCCTCGATCATGGACGCGCCGCCCGAAGCCTATGCCAAGGCCACCCAGAGCGTGCACTGGGGCGGGACGCAGGCAAGCGCGGTGTGGTTGCCGGTGGCGGGGGAGTGAGCCAGCCGGACCTGAATGGCCGCAGCAAGCTGCTCGCGGAAAATAAGTTGCATTTTACTACTGATCTGCCATGTTCCTTCGCTTGCTGGCTAGGACCCGGCGACGATGAACCATAGCCTTGAATGGGTCGACCTGTCGATATCCGATTGG
>JAKOWQ010000054.1 GCA_029781465.1 Pseudomonadota bacterium | reverse complement strand
CTGCTCTATGGGCGCGGCGCGGTCGACATGAAGGGTGCGATCGCGGCGATGGTCAGCGCGATGGGCACCATTCCGGCGGAGGCCGGAACGGTCAGCTTCGTAATCACCGGAGACGAGGAAGGCCCGGCGCGCTTCGGCACCGTCGCGCTGATCGAGCACATGCGCGGCGTAGGCGCGGTGCCCGATCTGTGCCTGGTGGGCGAGCCGACCAGCGTCAACCGGCTGGGCGACATGATGAAGATCGGGCGGCGCGGTTCCTGCGTGACCACGATCGCGGTGGAAGGGCGTGAGGGGCACGTCGCCTATCCGCATCTGGCCGACAATCCCCTCCCCCGGCTGGTGGCGATGCTGGCCGAATACGACGCGCTTGAGCTTGACCGGGGCACCGACTGGTTCCAGCCGAGCAACCTTGAGATCATCGACATTTCGGTCGGCAATCCGGCCAGCAATGTCATCCCTTCCCGCGCCCAGGCCCGGCTCTCGGTCCGCTTCAACGACATGCATTCCGGCGCTGAGATCGCCGCGCTGATGCACGCCATCGCCGCGCGCCACGGCGGCGAGGCGCACCCGGTGATCTACGGCGAATCCTTCATTACCCGGCCCGGAGCGTTCTCCGCCATGATCGCCGATGCCGTGGAGGCCGAGACCGGCCTTCGCCCCGAGGCCAGCACCACCGGCGGCACCAGCGATGCGCGCTTCCTCAAGGATCTGTGCCCGGTGATCGAGTTCGGCCTTTGCAATGCCACGATGCACAAGCGCGATGAAGCCGTGGCGATCGCCGATCTTGAGGCACTGGCGCGAATCTACGCCCGCATTGCGCAGGCCGCGCTCGCCGGTTAGGCTGGCGCGCACCACAGATATTCGGGGGAATGCAAAGCGATGGACCGGCGCCTGACACTCTATATCCTGATCGGCATGGTCCTGGGCGTGTTTGCGGGCTGGCTGGTGCGTGTCGGCCTGCCTGCCGACAGCGAGGCGTTTGAATATGTTACCCGAAGCTTCGGCTCGATTTCGACGATCTTCCTCAATCTGATCAAGCTGCTGGTCGCGCCGCTGGTGCTGGGCACGATCGTTTCCGGAATAGCCCACATGGGCGACAGTTCGGCGGTCGGGCGGATCGGTTTCCGCGCGATCCTGTGGTTCATCATCGCCTCTTTCATCTCGATTTCGCTGGGGCTGTTCTTCGTCAACCTGTTCCAACCCGGCGTTGGCGTGAACCTTCAGACTTCGACCGAAACCATCGGCGAGATCAAGAAGCTCGATCTGTTCGAGTTCATCGAGCACGTGTTCCCCAAGAACATCATCCAGGCGATGGCCGACAACAACGTGCTGCAAATCCTGGTCTTCGCGCTGTTCGCGGGCGTGGCGCTTTCGGCGATCGGAGAAAAGGGCGCGCCGCTGGTACGCGGGGCCGAAGCGTTGGTTGAGCTGATGCTGCAGATCACCGGCTATGTCATGCGCTTTGCCCCCTTTGCGGTGTTCGGCGCGCTGGCCAAGGTGGTGGCGCACCACGGCCTGGGGATTCTGGGCACCTATGCCACGCTGCTGGGCGAGTTCTACTTCGCGCTGCTGGTGCTGTGGTCGATCCTGCTTGGGATCGGCGCGCTGTTCCTGGGGCGGCGGGTGCTGCGGCTGGTGCGCTATGTCCGCGAACCGGTAATGATCGCCTTTTCCACCGCCAGTTCCGAAGCCGCCATGCCCAAGCTGTTCGAGCAGCTGGACCGCTTCGGCGTGCCGCGCCGGATTTCCGGGCTGATGATCCCGCTGGGCTACAGTTTCAACCTCGATGGGTCGATGATGTATGCCAGCTTCGCAACGATCTTCATCGCCCAGGCCTATGGCCACGACCTGTCGATGACCACGCAGATCCTGATCCTGCTGACGCTGATGGTCAGTTCCAAGGGGATCGCGGCGGTGCCGCGCGCCAGCCTGGTGGTGATCGCCGCGACACTGGCCATGTTCGACCTGCCGGTCGAAGGGATCGCGCTGGTGCTGGCGATCGACCAGTTCCTCGACATGGGCCGCACCGGCACCAATGTGCTGGGCAATGCCATCGCCACCTCGGTCATCACCAAGTGGGAGGGCATGCTCGAAGTGGAAGAACCCGAATATGTCGAGCATCCCCACGCCCCCGCGCACACCGCCGCGCACGGCCGTGCCGGGCTGGAGCTCGATCCCGAGAATTTCGACAAGGGTTGATCGTCAGCTCCGACCCTTGGGCGCCGCGCTCTTGGGCCTGAACGCGCAAAGGTCGGCCACCGGGCAGCGCCAGCATTCGGGCCGCCGCGCCTTGCAGACATAGCGTCCGTGCAGGATCAGCCAGTGGTGCGCACCAACCCGGAAGGGCTGGGGAACCTTCTTCTCCAGCCCCTTCTCCACCGCCAGCGGGGTCTTGCCCCGCGCCAGCCCTGTGCGATTGGCCACCCGGAAGATGTGGGTATCGACCGCGAAGGTTTCGGCCCCGAAGGCGCAGTTCATCACCACGTTGGCAGTCTTGCGCCCGACGCCCGGCAGGGTGGTCAGCACATCGCGGTCGGCGGGTACCTCGCCGCCGTAGTCACGCACCAGGATCTCGCTCAGCGCGATCACGTTCCTAGCCTTGGTATTGAAAAGCCCGATGGTCTTGATGTTCTCTTTCAGCCCATCTTCACCCAGTGCCACCATCTGCGCCGGGGTCTTGACCGCGCGAAACAGCGCACGGGTCGCCTTGTTCACCCCGACATCGGTCGCCTGGGCCGACAGCACCACCGCGACCAGCAGCTGATAGGTATTGCCGAACTCCAGCTCGGTTTCAGGCGACGGGTTGTCCTCGGCCAGGCGGCGGAAGAATTCGAAAATATCGGCCTTGTTCAAAGCCCCAGCACCTGCGGCATGGTGTAGCGCCCGGCGGGCTTGCCGATCAGCCACTCGGCCGCCCGCACTGCACCCTTGGCAAAGATCGCCCGGTTTTCGGCGAGGTGCGACAAAGCAAGGCGTTCGTTGTCGGCCAGGAAGTGGACGGTGTGGTCGCCCGCCACCGACCCGCCGCGCAGGGATGCGAAGCCGATGTCGCCCGTGCGCCGAGCGCCGGTGATCCCGTCGCGCCCGCGCGCGTTGTGCGCGGCAAGATCGATCCCGCGCCCTTGCGCCGCCGCTTCGCCCAGAAGCAGCGCAGTGCCGGACGGCGCATCGACTTTCATGCGGTGGTGGGTTTCGACCACTTCGATATCCCAGTCTTCGCCCAGCCGTGCGGCGGCTTCGCGCACCAGATGCGCCAGCAGGGTGACGCCGAGCGAGGTATTGCCGGTTTGCAGCACGGCAACATGGTCTGCGGCGGCATCGCACAGCCAGTGATGACGCTCCTCAAGCCCGGTGGTGCCGACAACGATCGGGATGCTCGCGGCGATCGCCGCGTCGAGGTTGGCTTCGAGCGCGGCCGGGGCGGAGAAATCGACCAGAACATCGCAGCCGACAGCCAGCGCGGAAATGTCACCGCCCTTGTCGACCCCGCCGGCCAGTTGGTGCCCGGCAGCGGCAATCGCCTCGGCCAGTGCCGCCCCCATGCGCCCCGCGTTG
>JAKOWQ010000048.1 GCA_029781465.1 Pseudomonadota bacterium | reverse complement strand
TGCCGGTCGCGCTTCCCGTGCTCGACTGGCGTCGGCGCTTCGAGGATCCGCTGCTGGGCGGCCGCTTCGAGCTTCAGGCCAACAGCCTGGCAATCACCCGGACCAGCGGACAGGACACCCAGCGCGCCTTCGTTTCGGGCCGCTGGGATCTGCGCCGGATTACCTCGCTGGGACAGGAAGTAACGCTGACCGGGCTTGTTCGCGGCGACGTCTATCACTCCGACCAGAACGCGCTGACCGCAACCGCTCTCTATCGCGGCAATCCCGGCTGGGAGACCCGCGGCCTGGCCACGGCAGCCGTCGATGTGAAATGGCCGCTGGTCGGACAGTTCATGGGTGGAACCCAGGTGCTCACCCCGCGCTTTCAGATCGTCGCCAGCCCGACTCTCAAGAACCTCGATGTTCCGAACGAGGATGCCCGTTCGATCGATCTTGAGGATTCAAACCTCTTCGCGCTCAACCGATTCGCTGGCTACGACCGGGTCGAGGACGGTGTGCGCTTCACCTACGGATTTGACTGGCAGTGGGAGCGGCCCAATTGGCGCGTGACCAGCACCGTGGGCCAGTCCTATCGCCTGACATCGCGCCCGACACTGCTACCCGACGGAACCGGCCTCTCCAACCGCACCTCCGATGTGGTCGGCCGCACCGAAGTGCGTTTCAAGGACGTGGTCAAGGTCACCCACCGCTTCCGCCTCGACAAGGATAACTTCGCCGTCCGCCGCAACGAGTTCGATGCCGCAGTCGGGAACGAACGGACCTATTTCGAGGTCGGCTATCTGCGTCTCAATCGCAACGTTGCGGTTGGCACCGAAGATCTGCGCGACCGTGAGGAACTGCGCGTATCGGGCCGCGTCGCCTTCGCACGCTATTGGTCGGTGTTCGGCTCGGGCGTGATCGATCTGACAAGCACCAGCGAAGATCCTACCCAGGTTGGCGCGGACGGTTTCCAGCCGCTGCGAACCCGGCTTGGCGTGGCCTATCAGGACGATTGTCTGGAATTGGCCTTCACCTGGCGGCGCGACTATGTCGCGACCGGTGACGCGCAGAAGGGCAATACCTTTCAGATTCACTTCGCGCTGCGCAATCTGGGCTTCCGGTAAAACCGTGCCTGGCGCATTGGCAGGCCGCACCAAACGCGCTATCCGCGCGGATGCTCAGCTTCGGTTAAGCCGGCAGGCGGCACACGCCCCGGCAAGTCGCGCGGGGTCTGGACCCGCCGTTATTGGGAATTGAAAACCTGTGAACCGCAATAAACCGCACCGTTCCGCCGCCCGTTTTCTTGTTGCCTCGCTTGTCGCGCTGACCCTCGCGGGCGGTGCCGCCGCGCAGGAAGCGGGCGGAAGCTTCGACCTGCCGGAAAACCCGGTGATCTTTGGCAAGAATGACCCCAACCATCGCACCGCTACGGTTATCATCAATGGAGAGGTGATTACCGGCACCGATATCGATCAGCGCGTTGCGCTGATCGTGGCGGCCAGCGGCGGCAAGATCGATGCCGAGGAACTGCAGCGGCTGCGCATGCAGGTTCTGCGCAACCTGATGGACGAGACGCTGCAGATCCAGGAAGCCAGGGCGCAGAAGGTCGAAGTTGAAGAAGAAGAGGTCGAGCAGACCTACGCCCGGGTGGCCCAGCAGAACTTTGGTCGCGATACCAAGGCGCTCGATCAGTACCTGCAGAAGATCGGCTCGTCGCCGGCCTCGCTCAAGCGCCAGATCCGCGGCGAACTGGCCTGGCAGCGGCTGCTGCGCCGCAACGTCCAGCCTTTCGTGAGCGTTTCCGACGAGGAAGTGCGCGATGTGCTCAAGCGCCTACAGGACCAGAAGGGCACCGAGGAATACCGGGTCGGCGAAATCTTCCTGTCCGCCAACAGCGAAAACCGCGAGGCGGTGTACCAGAACGCCCAGCGGATCGTCGAACAGCTCCGCCAGGGCGGCAGCTTCGTCGCCTATGCCCGTCAGTTTTCCGAGGCTTCCTCGGCGGCGGTAGGCGGCGATCTCGGCTGGCTGCGTCCGGCTCAGCTTCCGCCCGAGCTTCAGGCCGCCTTGCAGACGCTTCAGCCCGGCCAGCTTGCCGGGCCGATCGAGGTGCGCGGGGGCTTTTCGATCGTGGTGCTGGTCGATCAGCGAAAGGTGCTGACCGCCGATCCGCGCGATGCGCTGCTCAGCCTCAAGCAGATCTCGATCAGCTTCCCCCCCGGCGCGACCGAGGCCGATGCAACTGCGCGGGCCCAGGCCTTCGCAGCCGCGATGAAGGATGCGCGCGGCTGCGCGACCGTCGATGCCGTAGCCAACCAGATGGGCGCGGAAGTCGTCTCCAACGATCAGATCAAGGCACGCGACCTGCCCGGACCGCTTCAGGCGATGGTGCTGCAACTCTCGCCGGGTGAAACCACCGCACCGTTCGGATCGATCGAAGACGGCGTGCGCGTACTGATGCTGTGCGGCCGCGACGATCCCAAGGTCGACGGCGGCCCCAATTTCGAGGAAGTGCAGAACCAGATGGAAGAAGAGCGCGTGCAGAAGCGCGCGATGAGCTATCTGCGCGATCTTCGCCGCGACGCGATCATCGATTACGGCAACTGATGCCCGATCTGCCCCTCGCTGTATCGCTTGGCGATCCGGCGGGGGTCGGCCCGGAATTGATCGCGGCAGCCTGGGCGCACCGGGATGCCGCAGAACTGGCGCCATTTTTCGTCGCGGGTGGCCCCGAGCTACTGGCCGAAGCAGCAGCGCGGCGCGGGATTGCCATGCCGGTGACCCAGATCTTTCACCCCGCCGAGGCGATGGACTGCTTCGCCTGGTCACTGCCGGTCCTGGCAGGTGCGGACGGCACCTATGCGCCCGGCGCGCCGAGCCGCGAAGGCGCCGAACTGGCGCTTGCCTCGCTGGGTGAGGCCGTTGGGCTTGCCGTTGCGGGTGAGGCTGCGGGCATAGTCACCGCCCCGATCGCCAAGGCGCGGCTGGCCGAGGTGGGCTTCGCGCATCCCGGGCAGACCGAATATGTCGCTGCCGCTTGCGGCGTCGTAGCGCAGGATGCGGTGATGATGCTGGCCGGGCCAAACCTGCGCACCGTACCGCTGACAGTCCACGTCGCGCTGGCCGATGTTCCCGGCCTACTGAGCGCTGAGCTGATCGTGCGCCGCGCGCGGATCGTGGATCGGGCGCTCCGGACCGATTTCAGGATTGCTGTGCCCCGGATCGCGATTGCCGCACTCAATCCTCACGCGGGCGAGGAAGGCCGCATGGGCGGCGAGGAGATCGCAATCATTGCTCCTGCGATCGCCGCGCTTCGGGCCGAGGGGCTGACGGTTACCGGCCCGCACCCCGCCGACGCACTGTTCGCCCCGCATGCCCGCGAAGGCTATGACGCGGCCCTGTGCATGTATCACGATCAGGCGCTGATCCCGGTCAAGGCGCTCGATTTCGATTCCGGCGTCAACGTCACGCTGGGGCTGCCGGTGGTCCGCACCAGCCCAGATCACGGCACTGCTTTTGCAATCGCCGGAAGCGGCAAGGCCGATCCTAGGGCAATGATCGCCGCGATCCGCATGGCTGGCGAATGCGCCCAGCGGCGGATGGACGGATGACGCTTCCTCCCCTGCGCGAGGTCATTGCGCGGCACGGCCTCTCCGCCAGCAAGGCGCTGGGACAGAACTTCCTGTTCGACGAGCAGCTGCTCGACCGGATTGCCGCGATCCCGGGCAAGCTGGACGGCGCGCAGGTGCTCGAGGTCGGCCCTGGCCCCGGCGGCCTCACCCGCGCCCTGCTGCGCGCCGGGGCCCGCGTTACCGCAATCGAGATGGACCGGCGCTGCCTGCCCGCGCTGGCCGAACTCGCCGAAGCCTTCCCCGGCCAGCTGCGCGTGATCGAGGGCGACGCGATGAAGGTGGCCCACGGGATCGAGGGGCCGTTCCACGTGGTGGCCAACCTGCCCTACAATGTCGGCACCGCCTTGTTCGTGGGCTGGCTGGGAGGTGAGGCATGGCCGCCGCAATGGGCCAGCCTGACGCTGATGTTCCAGCTCGAGGTCGCGCAGCGGATCGTGGCCGAAGCGGGCAGCGATGCCTATGGCCGTCTGGCCGTTCTGGCGCAGTGGCGCAGCGCAGCAAGGATCGCGATGAAGGTCCACCGCAGCGCCTTCACCCCGCCCCCCAAGGTGATGAGCGCCGTGGTCCACGTTACCCCCGCCGAAATGCCCGCAGGCGTTTCCGCCCGAAAACTCGAACGCCTGACCGAAGCCGCCTTCGGCCAGCGCCGCAAGATGCTGCGCCAAAGCCTTAAAGGCGTACCGGGGGCGCTGGAGGCGCTTGAAAGGCTGCAAATTGACCCGGTACGCCGGGCGGAGACGCTGAGTGTGGCGGAATTTGCTATGATCGCGAGAGAGATGAACTTGCGCTCCAGCTGAAGCGCTGTATTAACTCGGTACAACAGTACTGGTGGGGTGAAGATCATTGAAACCCGTTACCCGGCGCGCCGTCCTGGCTGGTAGCGCTGCAGCCTCGGCAACCGCGGCATTTGCTGCAAGTCCGGCAGTTGCAAGAACCGTGACCCGAGCCAGCACGGCGATGGCCAAAGGGATCGCCGCAGCAGTCGGCGCAAGCATGGCCGAACATGGCGTCCCGGGCGCAGCAGTTGCAGTCGCGCGGGCTGGTGTTCCATATTATTCGCACGGCTTCGGCATCGCGAACCTGGAAACAGCAAGCCCGGTGACCCCAACCACTGTTTTTCGTTATGGGTCAATTACCAAGCAGTTTGCAGCTGCGGCGGCGATCAAGCTGGCATCGCAGGGCAAACTCGATCTCGGCGCTCCCGTGTTTGAATACCTGCCTGTCTTCAAGCAACTCAAGCCGTTCAGCACGCTGGAGCTAATGCACCAGACCGCCGGTCTCCACAGCGACGAAAGCGAGGAATTGCCCAGCCAGGCATTCAAGGCCAGGGACCAGATCGAACTCGCAGCCGAAATCGCCAGCCAAGCCAAACCGTTCGATTTCGATCCCGGCACCGCTTGGCTCTACAGCAACGCCAATTTCATCGTGCTGGGGGCGGTTATCGAACAAGTCACCAAGGTCCCGCTTGCTCAGGCCATGGAAGCCCTGGTGTACGGTCCACTGAACCTGTCGAGTATGGCGATCGACACTCCCGACCAAATCGTTGCGGGGCGCGCGTCAGGCTATTCGCAGACTGGTGATCCCGGCCGGCCCTTTGCCAATGCCGCCTACGCCGACCCCTCGCAGGCTGGCGGTGCGGGCGCGATGCGCGGCACAGTCATGGACCTGGTCCGGTGGCCCGCGGCGTTGTTATCCGGTAAGCTGTTCGATCAAACCCATGTGTCTTTGATGACCGCACCCGGAAAGCTGCGCGACGGGCGCCTGTCCGGGGCCAACCGCTTTTCGCCCGACGACGCCCACTATGGCGACACGCAATATGCGTGCGGACTGCTTGTTACCGGGCCTAGCGAGGCTACCCCCTCAATCCTGCATTATGGCTCATTCTATGGGTTCTGCGCGATGGTGCAGACTTTTACCCGCAAGAACGTGACGATTGCAGCGCTGTGCAATTCCGATCTTGGGCCCGGCGTTCCCTTCAGGGGGATCCGCAAGGCTGTGATCGCCGGATGGTGAGCCTTTCGCTCACTCCCCTTTCTTGCGCCTGCGCCATGCATGAAGCAGCGGTTCGGTATAGCCGCTGGGCTGTTTCACGCCCTTGAAGACCAGATCCATTGCGGCACGGAACGCCGGGGCACCCTCGTTGCCGGTCAGCGGTTCGTAGAGCGGATCGCCCGCGTTCTGCGCATCGACCTTGGCGGCCATCCGGCGCAGGCTGTCCATCACCTGATCCTTGGTGCAAACCCCATGGAGCAGCCAGTTGGCCATGTGCTGGCTGGAAATGCGTAGCGTCGCGCGGTCTTCCATCAGGCCGACATCGTGGATGTCGGGCACCTTGGAACAGCCCACGCCCTGATCGATCCAGCGCACCACATAGCCGAGCAGCCCCTGGGCGTTGTTGTCGAGTTCTTCGCGCACTTCTTCTTCGGACCAGTTGGTGCCCTGGGCGACCGGAACGGTGAGCAGATCCGCGAGCGCAGGGGTCGGCTGGCTGGCCAGTTCCCTTTGCACCGCAAAGACATCGACCGCGTGGTAATGCATCGCGTGCAGCGTGGCGGCAGTGGGCGAAGGCACCCAGGCGGTGTTTGCTCCGGCCTTGGGATGGCCGATCTTCTGGACCATCATCTCGCCCATCAGATCGGGCGCGGCCCACATGCCCTTGCCGATCTGGGCCTTGCCCGAAAGTCCACAGGCCAGACCGATCTGGACGTTGCGGCTCTCATATGCTTGAATCCAGGCGCTTTTCTTCATGTCGCCCTTGCGGATCATCGGTCCGGCCCGCATCGAGGTGTGGATTTCATCCCCGGTGCGATCGAGGAAACCGGTGTTGATGAACACGATCCGATCCTTCACCGCATGTATGCAGGCGGCGAGATTGGCCGAAGTGCGGCGTTCCTCGTCCATCACGCCCACTTTCAGGGTGTGGCGCGCAAGGCCCAGCAGGTCTTCCACCGCATCGAACAGATCGTTGGTGAAGGCGCATTCCTCGGGCCCGTGCTGCTTGGGCTTGACGATGTAGACCGAGCCCCTTCGGCTGTTACCAAACCGACACTTGCCCAGCACATCATGCGCACCAATCGCGCTGGTGATCACCGCGTCCATCATCCCTTCGGGCACTTCGCCGCCATCTGCGAGCAGGATCGCCGGATTGGTCATCAGATGGCCGACATTGCGCACGAACAGAAGGCTGCGTCCCGGCAGCACCAGATCGCCCCACACCCGGTCGGCGTTGAGCGCGCGGGTCATGGTCTTGCCGCCCTTGTCGAATGTGTCGGTCAGATCACCGCGGATCACCCCCAGCCAGTTGCGATAGGCCGCCAGCTTGTCCTCACCGTCGACCGCGGCGATCGAATCTTCCAGATCGCAGATCGTGGTCAGCGCGGCTTCAAGCTGCACGTCGGCGATGTGCAGTGGATCGGTCTTGCCGACCGGATGGTCCGGATCGACCACCACCTCGATATGCAGCCCATTGTGGCGGAAGAGGAAGCTGCCCGGCTTGCTGGCCACCAGATGTTCGCAAGCCTCACCGCGCAGCGCGGCCTCCCAGCCGGGTACAGCGCCATCGAGGAACGCACGCGCAGCCGCGATCACTGCGGCCCCGCGCGCCTCGTCATAACCGCCGGGACGCGCCGGGGCGGCATCGAGTGCATCGGTGCCGTAATAGGCATCGTAAAGGCTGCCCCAGCGGGCATTGGCGGCGTTGAGCAGGAACCGCGCATTGAGCACCGGCACCACCAGCTGCGGCCCGGCCATGGTCGCGATTTCGGGATCGACATTCTGCGTGCCGATCGCGAAGGGCGCCGGTTCGGGGACAAGGTAGCCGATTTCACCCAGAAAGGCGGTGTATTCGGCCATCTCGATCGGCTTTCCGGCGCGCGCCAGATGCCAGGCGTCGATCTGCGCCTGGAGCGCATCGCGCTTGGCCAGCAAGGCGCGGTTGACCGGGACGAAGCGATCGAGCAACGCGGAAAACCCGCTCCAGAAAATAGCGGCATCCTTGCCCAGCGGAGCCAGAACCTCGGCCTCGACAAAGTCCGCCAAGGCCGCATCGACCTGCAATCCGGCGCGTTCAACCCGTTCGCTCATCTTTCCTCGCACAGTTCAGGGCCACGGCCGCGTGAGCGCCCGGGCAGTCAAAAAAGATCGATTCCGGGGAGGAATGCGGCGGGCTATGCCGCAGTTGCGAAGCGAAGGCAACTGGTGGAGACCAGGGGTTGGAAGGCCATGCGCGCTCGGCTAGGGGTGGTTTCAGATGCAACAGCTTTCGCTTCCCGAACAGGCCGTGCTTGCCGCCGTCGATCCCGCCCCGATGCTGGGGCAGGTTCAGGTCTGGTCGGCGCTCAACACGGGCACCGGCAACCTTGCCGGGCTGGCCGAGCACGCGCGATTGCTTGCCGATGCCTTTGCCGCGCTGCCCGGCGATGTCCGGCTGGAAGATCCGGCGCCGGTCACGGCGGTGGCGACGGACGGATCGGAAACCGCCGTCGAATGTGGCAAGCATCTGGTTCTCTCGGTTCGCCCCGAGGCGCAACGCCGGTTTCTGCTCACCGGGCACATGGACACGGTGTTTCCAGCCGCGCATTCCTTTCAGCACCAGCGCTGGCTCGATGAGACCACGCTAAACGGCCCCGGCGTTGCCGACATGAAAGGCGGCATCGCCGTGATCCTGGCCGCGCTGACCGCGTTCGAGGCCAGCGAGGCAGCGGCCGGTATCGGCTATGAGGTGCTGATCAATTCGGACGAGGAAACCGGCAGCCTCTCCTCCGCCGCCCTGATTGCCCGCCTGGCGCAGGGCAAGGCTGCGGCGCTGACCTACGAACCCTCGGCCTTGCCCGATGGCACGCTGGCGGGCGCGCGGGCGGGCAGCGGCAACTACAGCCTGATCGTCAGCGGACGCTCGGCCCATGCCGGGCGCAACCCGCAGGATGGCCGCAATGCCGTGGTCGCCGCCGCCGCGCTGGCGCTGGGTCTCAAGGCGCTGGAGCGCGAGGGACTGTCGGTCAATCCCGCGCGGATCGACGGGGGAAGCGCCAACAATGTAGTCCCCGACAATGCCGTGCTGCGTTTCAACATCCGCCCGCGCGAGCTTGCCCTGGCCGATCGGTTCGAGCATGAAATCAAGCTGTTGATCGCCAAAATCGAAGCAGAGCACGAAGTTTCGATCCACCTCCACGGCGGCATCAGCCGCCCGCCCAAGCCGATCGATGCCCGCGCCGAGCGGCTGTTCGGGATTGTCGAAGAATGCTCCGCGCTGCTCGGCCAGACGATCACCCGCAAGGCCAGCGGCGGGGTTTGCGATGGCAACAACATCGCCGCCTGCGGTGTGCCGGTGGTCGATACCATGGGCGTGCGCGGCGGCGCGATCCACTCATCGGACGAGTTCCTGATCGTCCCCAGCCTTGAGGAGCGCGCGCGGCTTTCGGCGCTGGTCCTCCACCGTCTAGCAACCGGAGCCCCCCTGTGACCTTCCGCATCCGCCCTGCCGTGGCCGACGATCTTCAGCACCTCTACGAAATGGCCAAGCTCACCGGCGGTGGCTTCACCAACCTGCCCCCCGACCGCAAGTCGCTGGGCGCCAAACTAGCGGATTCGGCGACCGCTTTCGCGCGCGATGGCGAGCATCAGCCGGGCGAGCTGTTCGTGCTGATCCTCGAAAATGCCGAGACCGGGGATGTGCGGGGAACCTGCCAGATCTTCACCGGGGTGGGCACCGCCTGGCCGTTCTATTCCTATCGCCTGACCACCTTGACCCAACATTCCAAAGAGCTGGACCGGGTCTTTACCGCCGAAATGCTCAATCTGGTCAACGATCTGGGCGGGGCAAGCGAGGTGGGCGGGCTGTTCCTTCACCCGGCCGAGCGCGCCGGGGGTCTGGGCATGTTGCTGGCGCGCAGCCGCTATCTGTTCATCGCCATGCACCGCGAGCGCTTTGCCGAACGCATCTTTGCCGAGCTGCGCGGGGTGATCGACGAGCGCGGAGGCTCGCCGTTCTGGGACGGGGTCGCCGGGCGCTTCTTCGGGATGAATTTCCAGGAGGCCGATCAGTTCAACGCGATCAACGGCAACCAGTTCATCGCCGATCTGATGCCCAAGCACCCGGTCTATACCGCGATGCTGCCCGAATCCGCGCGCTCGGTGATCGGCCTGCCGCATCCATCGGGCCGCGCCGCGATGCGGATGCTTGAGGCTGAGAATTTCCACTTCGAGGGCTATGTCGACATTTTTGACGGCGGCCCGACCATGACCGCGCGGACAGACAAGGTGCAATCGATCGCCGATGCCCGGCACGTGGCGCTGACCGGGATCGAGGCCGAACGCGGTGACAAGGTGCTTATCGCCACCGGCAAGCTCGGCTGGTTCCGCTGCTGCTTCGGCGTGGCGGTGGAGGATCCCGACGGTCAGGGAATTGCCATCAATTCCGCCGCCGCCGAAGCCATCGGCGTCGTGCCCGGCGACAAGGTCTGGACCGTGGGGCGCTGATATGGCGCTGGTCGAGATCAATTTCGACGGAATCGTCGGACCCAGCCACAACTATGCCGGGCTCAGCCTGGGTAATCTGGCTTCGGCACGAAACGCGGGCGATGTCTCGCACCCACGGGCAGCGGCGCTCCAGGGGCTGGCCAAGATGCGCCACAATCTGGCCCTTGGGCTGGCGCAAGGGTTTCTGCTGCCCCTGCCCCGCCCCAACCCGCGCTTTCTGCACGCAATCGGGGCCGATGGCAGCGAGGACCGGCGGCTGCTGGCGGCGGCCTGGTCGGCCAGCTCGATGTGGACCGCCAATGCCGCCACGGTCTCACCCGCGCCCGATACCGCCGACGGACGCTGCCACCTGACCGCCGCCAACCTTGTCACCATGCCCCACCGCTCACAGGAATGGCCCGATACCCTGCGCCAGTTGCGGCTGGCCTTTGCCGATGCGACCCATTTCGCGGTGCATGAAGCAGTGCCGCCCTGCTTCGGCGACGAGGGCGCTGCCAACCACATGCGGATGGGCTCGGGCCACGGGTCGGCGGGGCTGGAGATCTTCGTTTACGGCACCGCCGGCGGAGCCTTTCCCGCGCGCCAGCACGAACAGGCCAGCCGCGCGGTTGCCCGGCTGCACGGGCTCGATCCGGCGCGCACCCTGTTCGTCGAACAGAACCCCGCAGCGATTGCCGCCGGGGCCTTTCACAACGACGTGGTCGCGGTCGCCAACGAACGGGTGCTGTTCACCCACGAATTGGCCTTTGCCGATCCCGATGCCACCTATGCCGCGATCCGCGCGGCCCTGCCCGAGGCGGAAATCGTCATCGTTCCGGCCAGCGCGGTCAGTCTTGAGGATGCGATCCGCTCCTACCTGTTCAATGCCCAGTTGCTGACCCTGCCCGGCGGGGAGATGGCACTGGTGATCCCCAGCGAAGCCTGGGATCATGCCCGGGTCCGCGCCTGGCTCGATAGCATGCTTGCCAGCAACGGGCCGATCCGCAGGGTGCTTCCAGTCGACGTGCGCCAGTCGATGGCCAACGGCGGCGGCCCGGCCTGTCTGCGGCTGCGAGTTGTAGCCGATCCGGCAACGGTCGATCCGCGCTTTCTGCTCGATCCGGCCAGGGCCGATGCAATCGAAGCGGTGATTGCCGCGCACTGGCCCGAGAGTATCGCGCCCGCCGATCTGGGTGATCCCCACCTTGCCGCGCAGGTCTCGGCCGCACGCGCGGCTTTGCTCGATGCGCTGGGGCTCTCCGAACTGACCTGAGTCCCCTGTCGGGACGGTTTACAATTGCGATTGGCCTTAACCACGCCCTTGCGCGCAAATCCCCGACTGGCATGATGGTTGCGATGATTCCCGTTAAGGAATTGAGAGGGACCATGCTCCGCAAGATCAGCCGCCTGTTTGTGATCAAGACCGATGTCGAGGCGTATCTGATCATCTATGCGCTGGCGCTGGGCGCGGTTGAGCGCGGGACGGTCTACCTCCACCGCTTTCCTGGTTTCGGCGGCAAGCTGCTGTTCCTGGCCTGCACCGGCGCGGTGTTCATGGCCGGGGCCAAGATTCTCGACTGCCTCAAGCACGAGCGGCGCGTGGCCGAGCGGCCGGAGACGGTGTTCTGAGAGTTCTTGCTGGGTACGCCCTTCGCATCCGCGAAGGGCTTGCAACACCGGCCCGCTCCCCCGGCCCAGCCACCCACAGGGTACCTTAGTGGGGTGGCTGGGCCGGGGGAGCGGGCCGGTGTTGCAGGGAAGGCCTGGATAGGCCGACCGCACCAAACGAGGAATCAAGTGGGGGTTTCTGTTTCTACGTACCCCCGGACGCCCGGTTTCCGATTCTGTTACCCGGTTCGGTCCTAACCGTGCTGTCGCTTAATAACGTCAGGGCGTTAGCCCCTAGAATTACGCGGCGAGAGCAA
>JAKOWQ010000044.1 GCA_029781465.1 Pseudomonadota bacterium | reverse complement strand
GGTGACCCCGGCTGACCTGCTTTCGGCGATCGTCGGCCAGTTCGCCAGCCACCAGGACGAGGGCGACGATCCACTGGTGGTCGAACGCGAGGACGGGTCGCTGCTGCTCGCCGGTGCGCTTCCCGCCGATGCCATGGCGGATCTGCTCGGGATCGATCTGCCCGAGACGCGGGACTTTGCCACAGCCGCCGGATTTGCCCTCTCGGTACTCAAGAAGCTGCCGCACGAGGGCGAGCATTTCCGCGATCAGGGCTGGCGCTTCGAAGTGATCGACATGGACGGGCGCAAGATCGACAAGTTGCTCGCCGCCCGGGACCCCGATCAGTCCGCCGAGCTGCAATGAAAAGGGCCCGCCACTGGCGAGCCCCGTTCAAATCGCAAATCCGAAGCCGGATCTAGGCCGTAAACTCATAAACGGCGCCCTCGAGGCGCCGGAATGGCGAACAGATCGGGCGAAGCCGCCCGCCGGGAAGGCTGGTTGCCTTTCCAAGGGCGGGTTTGGCCGAGATGGAAGCCATTCCGGCGTCCCGCAGGGATTTGCTCAAAATGGCCCATTGCCGCGTCGGGAAGGCTTGAAATATCGATATTTTCCTGCGCCTTCCCTCCTTGCACTGAGCCATTTTGACTCAAACCTCGAGGGTGCCGTTTATGAGTTTACGGCCTAGTTCCCGGCGCCCGCCTGCGCCTCACGCCCGTCGCCTTCGGGGGCGGCGATGATGTCGCGGGTCACTGCGCCCTCTGCAACGGTGTTGGTAGCCGGATCGCCCACGGTCGAACGGATCGAGGGCGCAGCCTGTCCAGCGCGCGAATCGAGCGCGCCCTCAACCCCGCTGCGGGCCTGCGGCGGGCCGAACAGGGCATCCTGCGCCTGCGCGGCGGCATTGGATTCGGCGGGACGCGGCGCGCCCGGGGCCGGCGGCACCAGCGCGAAATCGGGGGGCACGACCAGCGGGGCCTGGCGCTGCACGGCAAATTCGTCGGGCCGCTTGCGGTTGAACAGACCGCCGCCGCCGCAACCGGCAAGCACGGTCGATCCGGCGACAACAACGATCAGGGCAGCAGACTTACGCATGGTATCAATTCTCCGTCGCGGGTTCGCCCGCGTGGCTGTCGTCGCGCTTTTCGCGCGAAAGGAAGGATCGGGCAAGGATAATCAGGACGCCCACGGTAATCGCCGCGTCAGCCAGGTTGAAGACCAGGAACGGGCGCCATTCCCCGAAATGGAGATCGGCATAGTCGATCACATGGCCATATAGCCAGCGATCGCGGATATTGCCCAGCGCCCCGCCCAGCACCAGGCCCAGCGGCAGGATGTCGGCCAGCCTGTCCTCGCGCAGCAGCCAGGCCAGCACCGCCGCGGCAATTCCGGCGGTCATCGCGATCAGCCCCCAGCGCATCTCCATCGAATGGGCAGTGAACATCCCCAGCGAGACCCCGAAGTTCGAAGTGCGGGTAAGATCGAAGAACGGCAGCAGCTTGATCTGCTCGCCATCGAGATCGAGCCCAAGCGTGCGGGTGACATAGTGCTTGAGCCACTGGTCCGCGATCAGGACCAGCGCGGCCAGGGCCAGGCCCTTGGTGCGGTTGGCGGCGGCAGGGGTCATTACGCGCCGACCACGCTTTCGCAGCGGGAACACAGCGCGCCATCCTCTGCCACTTCGGGCAGGTGGCGCCAGCAACGGCCGCATTTGTGGTGGGAGGTCTTGCTCACGGCGATGCCTTGCCCGCGCGTGACTGTCGCGGTGATGAACAGCTCGGCCAGATCGGCTTCGGGCGCATCGGCAGATACGGCCACTTCGGCCTCAAGCCCGGAGCCCAGCACTTTCTCGCGGCGCAGCGGCTCGATCGCCTCAAGCACCTGGCCGCGCAGCGCGCGCAGTTCTTCCCAGCGCGCCATGTCAACCTCGACCACGGGCACCTCAGGCCATTCCAGCAGATGCACCGATCCCGATTCGGGATAGCGCGTGCCCCACACTTCCTCCGCCGTGAACACCAGCACCGGCGCGGCCCAGCGGACCAACGCGTGGAACAGGATGTCGAGCGTGGTGCGATAGGCCATCCGCTTGGGATCGCCGGGCGCGTCGCAATAGAGGCAGTCCTTGCGGATATCGAAGAAGAAGGCCGAGAGGTCTTCGTTGCAGAAATCGCTCAGCGCGCGGACGTAGCTGTTGAAATCGAATGTTTCGACCGCCGCGCGCAGCACGCCGTCCATCTTCGCCAGCAGCGCCAGCACATAGCGTTCCAGCTCGGGCATGGCATCGACCGGAACCCGCTCGGCCTCGCTGAAGCCATCCAGGGCGCCCAGCAGATAGCGGAAAGTGTTGCGCAGCTTGCGGTACTGGTCGGAGACGCCCTTCAGGATCTCGTCGCCGATCCGGTGATCCTCGGTGAAATCGACCGACAGCGCCCACAGCCGGATGATATCCGCGCCATAGGTTTCCATCACCTTGTTGGGATCGACCGTGTTGCCCAGGCTCTTGGACATTTTCATGCCCTTGGAGTCCATGGTGAAGCCGTGGGTCAGGATCTTGTCATAGGGCGCGCGGCCGCGTGTCGCGCAGCTTTCCAGCAGGCTTGATTGGAACCAGCCGCGATGCTGGTCGCTGCCTTCGACATAGATGTCGGCCGGCCACGACAGGTCGGGCCAGCGCCCGCTGTCCAGCACATAGGCGTGGCTGGTGCCCGAATCGAACCAGACGTCGAGGATGTCGCTGACCGCTTCCCACTCGTCGGGGTTGTAGGCATCGCCCAGGAAGGAGTGCGCGGTTTCCGGCGTCCAGGCGTCGATGCCCTGTTCCTTCACCGCGGCGACGATGCGGGCGTTGACCGCTTCGTCGACCAGGTATTCGCCGCTCTTGCGGTTGACGAACAGCGTGATCGGCACCCCCCAGGCGCGCTGGCGGCTGAGCACCCAGTCGGGACGGCCCGCGACCATCGAGCCGATCCGGTTACGGCCCTTGTCCGGGGTGAACTCGACGCGCTCGATCTCGGCCAGAGCGGTTTCACGCAGGGTCCGGCCATCGGCTAGCGGCTTGTCCATCGGCACGAACCATTGGGGCGTGCAGCGGTAGATCACCTTGGCCTTCGAGCGCCACGAGTGCGGATAGCTGTGCTGGTAATCGGCGCTGGCCGCGAGCAGCGCCCCGGCCTCGCGCAGGTCCGCACAGATCGGCCCGTCGGGCGCGTTGAACTTGGGGTTGATGACCGATCCCTGTCCGCCCAGCCAGCCCCAGTCCTCACGGTACTTGCCATCGCCCTCGACCGCGAACTTGGGGTTCAGCCCATGCGCCTTGCACAGCTCGAAATCGTCCTCGCCGTGATCGGGCGCCATGTGGACCAGGCCCGTGCCGCTGTCGGTGGTGACGAAGTCGCCGGGGAGCAGCGGGCGGGGTTCGGCAAAGAACCCGCCGAGATGGTGCATCGGGTGGCGGGCGATGGATCCGGCGAGTTGCGAGCCTTTGATCGAAGCATCGAGGGCCGAATCTGGATCGACATATTCTTGAAGCGAGGGCGCGCCGACATCACCGAAGTCCAGCGCCTTCGCAGCTCTATTGAGTCGATCAGCAAAGGAAGTGGCCAAGTCTTTCGCAACGAGAAACTTGGAAATTCGGTTGGTGTGGAAAGGAAGTCCGGCTGCCGCCAGCACTTCATTAACCTGCCTGTCGCCACTCGCGCCAATTCCAATGGTGTCTGCCGTGACCGAAAGCAGAACATACTCAACCTCCGGCCCATAAGCCAAAGCCTGGTTCACCGGGATCGTCCAAGGCGTGGTGGTCCAGATCACCGCATGCGCGCCGACCAGTTCGGGGATCGGGCTTTCGACAATCTCGAACGCCACGTCGATCTGGGTCGAGGTGATATCCTCGTATTCAACCTCGGCCTCGGCCAGCGCGGTCTTTTCGACCGGGGACCACATCACCGGCTTGGCCCCGCGATAGAGCTGGCCAGAGGTGGCGAACTTGAGCAGCTCGGCCACGATCGTCGCCTCGCTCTCGGGCTGCATGGTGAGGTAGGGATTGTCCCAATCGGCCATCACGCCCAGGCGCTTCAATTGCTGGCGCTGCACATCGACCCAGTGCTGGGCATAGGCGCGGCATTCGGCGCGGAATTCGAGGAGCGGGACTTCGTCCTTGTTCTTCTTGGCCTTGCGGTACTGCTCCTCGACCTTCCATTCGATCGGCAGCCCGTGGCAATCCCAGCCCGGAACATAGGGGGCGTTCCTGCCCAGCAGGTTCTGCGTGCGGCAGACCATGTCCTTGATCGTGTGGTTCAGCGCGTGACCGATATGCATGTCGCCGTTCGCATAGGGCGGGCCGTCATGGTACATGAAGGTCTCACGTCCCCGGCGCGCATCGCGCAGCTGTTCGTACAGCTTCTCGGCCTCCCAGCGCGCGGCAATCACCGGCTCCTTCTGGGGCAGGCCGGCCTTCATCGGAAAATCGGTCTTCGGCAGGAAGACGGTGTCTCTGTAGTCGCGCTGTTCGGTCATGACGCGCCGCCGTTAGAGCAAAGCCGGGGGCCGCGCCAGTCCCCCACGGTCAGTCCCGGGCAGCCTTGCGCGCGGCGATGGCGGCGGCGGTCTCGGCCTCCTCGACCGGGTTGCGCTTGTTGAGCGCGGGGCGCAGCGCCGGGCCAAGCGTCCAGATATCCTCGATCCAGACATAGCCGGTGAAGCTGGCGGGAACCTCGCGAAGCTGTTCGGGCAGATCGAGCCCGGTGCCGCCCGCGCCATCAAGCGGCCCGATCACGATCACCCGCCCGCCTACCGCTGCCAGGCGCTGCTGGAGCCGGTTGGGCCAGCCGGCGAAGGCCCACTGGCGGTTAAGCGGGATTATCAGCGTGCCGCCCCGGCACTCATCGGGCGTGATCGTCAGCCAGCCTTTCAGCGCGTAGGCCTTGGTGCAGGCCGCCGCGCTCTCCTTGCTGAACACCCAGGCTCCGGGCACGAGACTGCGCATCCGCGCCACCGGTCCGGCCTCGGCGCCGCCGTAGAACCCGTCGCCCAGCCTGACCGAATCGCGCCCGGCGGCCTTCAACGCGGCGAACAGCAGATCGGCCTCGGCGGGATCCTTGCTCTTGAAGTTGAACAGCAGCGGCTTGTCGCCCGCCATCCGCAGGGCTTCTTCAAGGCTGGGGATCAGCCCCACGCCCTTGCCGCGGAAGGGAAAGGTCTTGCCGCCATCGGCGGTGTATCCATAGCCGGCGTCGAGCGCCTTGAGCTCGGCCAGGGTCTTGCTTCGCACCTCGCCCGAACCGTTGGTGCGGCAATCGAGCGTCCAGTCATGGAACAGCGCGATCCGGCCATCGGCGGTCGGGGCGATATCCACCTCGATCATCTGCGCGCCCAGCCGCTTGGCCTGATCGATCGAGGCCAGCGTGTTCTCAAGGTACAGGTGGTAGGGCTTTTCGATCCGGCTGGCGGTGCAGGTGTCTCGGCCAAGGCCCTTGTGATCGAACAGCTGATGGGCGCCGCGGTGGGCGATCAGCTTGACATAGCCCGGCGGTGCATCAGCCAGCCACCAGAGGTTGACCACCATGATCGTGAAGATCGCGGCGACCAGGACCATCGCCAGCCGCAGAAGCCATTTGCGCAGCGACGTGCGGGTCATGCGAGCAAGGCCCGGGCGGCGTGGCAATCGGCTTCGATCTGGGCGGTCAGCGCCTCGATACTCTCGAACTTGGCCTCGCCGCGCAGGAAGTGGTGGAAGGCCACCTCGATTTCCTGCCCGTAGAGATCGCCCGCGAAATCGAAGAAGTGCGGTTCGAGCAGCTCCTTGGGCGGATTGAAATGCGGGCGCACGCCAAGGTTGGCCGCGCCGTGGAGCACCCGCCCGTCCGGCAGGGTGCCGGTGACGGCATAGATGCCGTAACGCGGGCGCAGATAGCTGCCGAGCGCGAGGTTGGCGGTGGGAAAGCCGATGGTGCGGCCCACCTTGTCGCCATGCTGGACCGTGCCCCGGATCGCGAAGGGGCGGGTCAGCAAGTGGGTGGCGGCGGCGCAATCCCCGACCTTCAGCGCATCGCGGATCCGGCTTGAGGAGACAACCTCGCCGCCATCGCTGACCGGAGCGATCGCGCGCGCGGCCAGCCCGCATTCCCGCCCGAGATCGGCCAGCAGGCCGACATTGCCCTTGCGGCCCTTGCCGAAGGTAAAATCCTCTCCGGTCACTACCGCCCCGGCGGCGAGCTGGCGGGCGAGCAGGGCCTGGACGAAGTCCTCGGCCGTGGTCGCCGCCAAGGCGGCGTCGAAGGCAAAAACCAGCATGGCGTCGGCTCCCGCCGCGGCGAACAGTTCCTCGCGCTGGTCGAGCGTGGTGAGGCGAAAGGGCGCGGCATCGGGCGCGAAGAAGCGCACCGGGTGCGGATCGAAGGTGGCGACGATCGCCGGGCGCCCTTCGGCCCGGGCCCAGTCCACCGCCGCGCCGACCACGTGCTGGTGGCCGCGGTGAAAGCCGTCGAAATTGCCCAGCGCGATCACCGCCCCGGCCAGCGAGGCGGGCATCGGCTGGGAGGCATCGAGCCGCACGATGGTCATTGCGCCGGTGCCGCTCCTGCCTGCGCCAGCGGAACGGTCCCGGCGCGGATCACGCGCAGGGCATTCCCGCCCATCACCTTGCGGATTTCCTCGGGGCTGAAGCCCTCGTCGAGCAGGGCCTGGGTCACCTGGACGAGGCCCGAGGTGTCAAACCGCACCGTGGTCGCCCCGTCATAGTCGCTGCCCAGCGCGACATAGTCGATCCCGACCAGATCGCGCACGTGCCTGATCGCTTTTGCGGTCGCTCGCGGCGAGGTATCGCAGACCGCGCCGTCCCAGTATCCGATCCCCACCAACCCGCCGGTCCGCGCCAGGCCGACGATCTCGGGATCGGTAAGATTGCGGTTGACCTTGCAGGTCGCCTGGACTCCGCCGTGGCTGAACACCACGGGACGGCGGGCCATGGCCAGAACCTCGGCAACGCACTGGTGGCTGCAATGGGCGATGTCGACGATCATCCCCAGCTCTTCCATCCGCGTCACCACCTTGCGGCCGAGCGGGGTCAGCCCGCCCTTGCCGATCCCGTGCATCGATCCGGCGATGTCATTGTCGAAGAAATGCGCCAGGCCCGCCATGCGGAAGCCCGCGGCGTGGAGCCGGTCGAGATTGCGGATATCGCCTTCGAGGTCTTGCAGCCCTTCGATCGAGAGCAGGGCACCGACCGGCCCCTTGCCCCCGGAGCGCGCCGCCAGCAACGCATCGAGCCCGCCCGGATCGGCCACCTTGACCAGCTTTCCGCCGGAAGCCGCGACTGCGCGATCGAGCTTGGTTCCATGCCACAGCGAGCGTTCGAGCAGCGAGTTCCAGGTACGCAGCGGCTGGAGCTGGGCGATCACCAGCGGGGTGATGTTGTCGCTATCGCCGCCGTTGCCGTCGTAGTTCTGCCCGCGCGGGGTCTTGGTCACGCTCGAGAATACCTGCAACGCGACATTGCCAGCCTCGAGCCGGGGCAAGTCCTCGTGCCCGCGCTTCGATGCCTTCAGCAGGTCGCGCTGCCACATCAGGGTGTCGGAATGGAGGTCGACGATCTGCAGGGTCTTGTGCAGGGCCAAAGCCTCGGCGCTGACCGGAATCGGTTCCTTGCCGTCGATCTTGTTCATGCTGTTTTCGAGATAGCCCGGCCCGAATCCGAACAGGCCTATGGCGGCCAGGCCCAGCACGGCCAGCGGTATCCAGAATCGCTTGCGCATCACCCCTCCTGCGTTCGGGCTTTCTTACGCAGCAAAGTGACGAAATCAAAGGCCGGGATCGTGCCGGCCGCGCCGTGGTGCTCGCGAAAGCTCTCGTCCCATTCGGCGCGGTCGTGCGGCGGGAAATGGGTGTCGCCGGGCGGGGCAAGATCGACCTCGGTCAGCTCGATCCGGTCGGCCAGCGGCAGGAACAGCTCATAGGCAAGCGCTCCGCCGATCACCGCCACGTGCGGCGCGTTGGCCCGCTGCAAGGCTTCGCCGACCGAGCCGACCACTTCGGCGCCTTCCTCGGCCCAGCCGGCGTCGCGGCTGAGCACGATATGGCGACGGCCCGGCAGCAGACCGGGCAGCGATTCGAAGGTCTTGCGGCCCATCACCATTGGAAGCCCCATGGTCAGCGCCTTGAACCGGCGCAGGTCGACCGGGATGTGCCAGGGCAGCCGCCCCTCGCTGCCGATCACCCCGTTGCGCGCCACTGCCGCAATCAGGAAGATCTCGGGCTTCATGCCAGGGTCAGCCGGGTAACGTGGCCCATCTTGCGCCCCGGCCGCGCGGCGGCCTTGCCGTAGAGGTGCAGGTGATTGGCCGGATCGGCCAGGATCCTATCCCAATCGTGGGCCTCATCCCCGATCAGGTTGCGCATTTCCACGCGCGGCGCGGTCAGCCGTGTGTCGCCCAGCGGCAGTCCGCAGATCGCGCGCACGTGGTTCTCGAACTGGCTGGTCAGCGCCCCTTCGATCGACCAGTGTCCCGAATTGTGCACCCGGGGTGCCATTTCGTTGAACACCGGACCATCGGCGGTGGCGAAGAATTCCAGCGCCATGACCCCGACATAGCCGAGCGACAGCGCCACCTTTGCCGCAAGTTCGCGCGCGGCGGGCACCTGGGCCAGCACCAATGGCGGGGCGGGCAGGGTGGAGGTGTCGAGGATCCCGCCCTTGTGGACGTTCTCCGCACTGTCCCAGAACACCACCGTGCCATCGTGGCCGCGGCACAGGATCACGCTGAATTCATGCGCGAAATGCACGAAGCCTTCGTAGAGCAGCGGCTGGCCCGAAAGGCTGACCGCATCGGCATCGTGATCGGCCATGATCCGCCACTGGCCCTTGCCGTCGTAGCCTTCGCGCCGCGTCTTGAGGATTCCCGGCGCGCCGATCCGGATCAGCGCCTCGCCCAGATCCTCGCGCGTGTCGATCGCCATGAACGGCGCGGTTTTGCCGCCCAACCCTTCGACGAAGCGCTTTTCGCTGAGCCGGTCCTGCGCCACTTCGAGTGCGCGGGCGCCGGGCTGCAACTGCACCGGGCCCAGCGCCCTCAGCGGAGTGACCGGCACGTTCTCGAACTCATAGGTCACCACCGCGCAATCGGCGGCGAATTCGGCCAGGGCGGCGGCATCGTCCCAGCGGGCATGGGTAAAACGCGCGCAGACGTCGGCAGCGATCGCATCCTGCTCGGGGGCGAAGATGTGGACCCGGTAGCCCAGCTGTGCCGCCGCGAGCGCCAGCATCCGGCCCAGCTGGCCGCCGCCAAGAATGCCGATGGTCTCTCCGGGCGGGACGATCATTGCGTGCCTGTCAGCTCGGCCGTTCGGCGACCGAATCGGTCTGCTCGGCGCGGAATGCCTTGATCCGGTCGGCCAGTGCCGGATCGTTGAGGGCAAGGATCGAGGCGGCGAGCAGCCCGGCGTTGGTGGCCCCGGCTTCGCCGATCGCCAGGGTGCCGACCGGGACCCCGGCGGGCATCTGCACGATCGAGAGCAGGCTGTCCTGGCCCGAAAGCGCCTTGGATTGCACCGGCACCCCCAGCACCGGCAGGTGAGTCATCGAAGCGACCATCCCCGGCAAGTGGGCCGCGCCGCCCGCGCCCGCGATAATCACCCGAAAGCCTTCGTCAGCCGCGCCTTGCGCGAACTTCACCAGCCGCTGCGGGGTGCGGTGGGCGGAGACGATCCGCGCATCGTGGGCCACCCCCAGCTTGTCGAGCGCATCGGCGGCGCGGCTCATCGTCGCCCAGTCCGACTGGCTGCCCATTACGATCGCGACGGGTGCGGTCATTTCAACGCTCCGACAGGTAATAGCGCTCCAGCGCGTTGAGATCGGCATCGAGTTCGAACACGATCGGCTGGCCGGTGGGGATTTCCAGCCCAGTTATCTCGGCATCAGAAATGCCCGAGAGGTGCTTGACCAGCGCGCGCAGCGAATTGCCGTGCGCGGCGACCAGCACCGTCTCGCCCGCCTGCAGCGCCGGGGCGATCGCCGCCTGGTAATAGGGCAGCACGCGGGCGATGGTGTCCTTGAGGCTCTCGGTCGAAGGAATCGCGATCCCGGCGTAGCGCGGATCGGCCTTTAGATCGAACTGGCTGCCATCCTCCAGCACCGGCGGGGGCGTATCGAAGCTGCGGCGCCAGATCTTGACCTGTTCGTCACCGTGCCGGGCTGCGGTCTCGGCCTTGTCGAGCCCGGTCAGCCCGCCGTAATGGCGCTCGTTGAGGCGCCAGTCCTTGGTCTCGGGGATCCACAGCCGACCGGCCGCTTCCAGCGCAAAATGCAGGGTGCGAATCGCGCGGGTCTGGAAACTGGTGAAGGCCACCGTGGGCAACATGCCCCGTTCCTTGAGCAGGGCGCCGGCGGCGCGCGCCTCGTCCTCGCCCTTGGCGGTGAGGTCGACATCCCACCAGCCGGTGAAGCGGTTTTCCAAATTCCACTGGCTCTGGCCGTGGCGGACTAGGATCAGGCGCGGCACTTGCAACTCCGTGGCTTTTGGTGCCGCTGCTTATCGCTGGCGGGGCGGCACGAGACTGGCCCGCCCTAGCCATCCGCCTCTGGTTTGGAAAGCCTTGCGTCGTCGTCGCGGGCGATTTCCCGGGCCTGGGCCTTGCGGCGGCGCAGGTTCTCGCGCAGCTTGGCGGCCAGGCGCTGTTCGCGGGCCAGGGGCGGGGAATCTTGGCTCATCGCCGGAATCTTGGCGACCTGCCGCGCAAAGCTCAAGCCCCGCTTGACATTGCCCGGCGGCCAGACCAATAGCGCGCCCTCGCCGTCAGGCACAAACGCTGCTGTAGCTCAGTGGTAGAGCGCACCCTTGGTAAGGGTGAGGTCGGGAGTTCAATCCTCCCCAGCAGCACCATTACCTTGCAAAATCAAAGCCTTGAGTCCTAAGGGACTCGCAAGCGGGCAGACTTGTTCGGCGCCTGGCGGAGCGCGGCTTCGGATCGGCTTTTCGGGGAGAAGCGGCTGGAGCGGGTAGCGGGAATCGAACCCGCATAGCCAGCTTGGAAGGCTGGAGCTTTACCACTAAGCTATACCCGCGCGCCAACGGCGTAACCGGCGCGCCCTATGCTCCAGCGCTCGGCTTCGGTCAACGCTTTCATAATAATGACGACAAATTAGAGCTTTACCTTCCGATCCATGTGCCGCAGCCTGTGCGGGTTGCATCAAGGCAACACGATGGAGGGGAATATGAAGGACACAAAAAGCCTTCTTGCGGAGGCCTTCGGGACATTCTGGCTGGTGCTCGGCGGTTGTGGAACCGCGGTACTCGCCGGCGCTGGCGTGGGGACCCTTGGCATAAGCCTGGCGTTCGGCCTGACTGTTCTGACCATGGCCTATGCGGTCGGCCATGTTTCGGGCGGGCATTTCAACCCCGCAGTGACAGTGGGACTATGGGCCGGAGGACGCTTTCCGTCGGGCAGTGTCGCGCCCTATGTCGTGGCCCAGGTGATCGGCGCGATCGCGGCATCGTTCCTGCTTTACTGGATCGCTTGCGGGATGCCCGGCTGGGAGCTGGCTCCTGGCAAGTTGGCCAGCAACGGCTTCGGTGATCATTCGCCCGGCAAGTACGCGCTGGCTGCGGGATTCGTTACCGAGATGGTGATGACCGCATTCTTCCTGCTCGTGATCATGGGCTCTACCCACGGCAAGGCACCTGGCGGCTTTGCTCCGATCGCGATCGGGCTGGCGCTGACGCTGATCCACCTGATTTCGATCCCCGTCACCAACACCTCGGTCAATCCGGCGCGCAGCACCGGGCCGGCGCTGGTCGAAGGCGGCATCGCGCTTGAACAACTGTGGGTATTCTGGCTGGCGCCGCTGATCGGCGGGGCGCTCGGCGGCTGGGGCTATCGCGCCCTGATCGCAGGCAACGGCTGACGCCCGCCCATTGCGGACAAACGAAAACGGGGCGCCCCAGGTTTGAGGGCGCCCCGTTTCATTTTCGCGCAAGGCCCGCTTTTTGTGGCCCCGCCTTGCCCAGCAATCAGTGGCCCTTCTTTTCGGCCCAGACGTTGCGATAGCTCATATAGGCCAGCACCGTGACGAAGAGCAGGAAGCCGAGCCACCACACGCCGGTCTGATGGCGCTTTTCCAGCTCGGGCTCAGCAGTCCAGACGAGGAAGGCTGAGACGTCCTTGGCCATCTGATCGACCGTTGCCGGGGTGCCGTCGGAATAGGTCACCTGGCCATCGGCGGTCAGCGGCGGGGTCATCGCGATGTTGAGGTTGGCGAAGTAGGGATTGTAGAACATCCCGTCCGGCGTCTTCGCGTCGGGGAAATGCTCGACCAGCTTGGCCGGCTGGCTGTCCTTGTAACCGGTCAGCAGCGAATAGACATAGGCTGCACCGCCGTGCCGCGCCTTGGTGATCAGCGACAGATCGGGCGGAGTTCCGGTTCCGGCATAGAGCACCGGCGGGAACTTGTCGGCCGGCAGGCCGGGACGGTCCTTCATCTCGCCGGTCAGCGGATCCTTGGCGTTGATCGTCGCCGCGGCGGCGATCGCCTTCACCTCGGCCTCGTTGTAGCCGAGCGCGGTGAGGCTGCGATAGGACACCTGGCGCAGCGAATGGCACGAAGCGCATACCTGCTGGTAAACCGCAAAGCCGCGCTGCAGCTGGGCCTTGTCGAACTTGCCGAAGGCGCCGTCGCTGGCCAGCTTGAGCGGCTTGAGCTCGTGTTCGCCAAAGGCATGCGCGGCGGTGTGCGGCAGCCCGTCCT
>JAKOWQ010000030.1 GCA_029781465.1 Pseudomonadota bacterium | reverse complement strand
TCTGCGCGTTGTTGGCCTGGCCGCGTTCGGCCAGCTTGGCACCCAGCGCGGCGACCATTTTCTTGTTGAGCGCCTCGTGGAACATCACGTCCGCGCCCTTGGCGGCGGCAACGAACGAAGGCGAATAGACGGTATCGCCGCTCAGGGCGATCGAGCGCCCCTTGTAGTCGATCCGGTAGCCATAGGCGGGGCTGATCGGGGCGTGGTTGACCCGGATCGCCATGATCCGCACGCCGTCCTTGTCATAGACAACTTGGCTGTCGGTTCCCTCGGGCAGGGTGACGATCGATGCCGCACCGCCAAATCCCGAGGGCTGGACCACCTTGGGGCCGTGGTGCGCGACGCGGTAGGTGCTGTCGATCGCATAGGCCTGGTTGAAACCTGCGACCACCTGATCGGTTCCCGGCGGGCCATAGACCGGCAACGGCGCGGCGCGATGGCCCGCCACCCAGGCTTGCAGCAGCGCCTCGCCCAGCCCGTCGATATGATCCGAATGCAGGTGGGTGAGGAATTCGGCCTGGAGCTTGCCCATCGGAAAGCCCATCCGCCCGAGCTTGCGGATGGAGCCCGAGCCCGAATCGAAAATGAACGCCTGTTGCCCCGCGAGCACGGCGATGCACGGCCCGGCACGGTCGGCATCGGGCATCGGTGAACCGCTGCCGCAGACATAGGCGTGGAGGCCGTCGCCCAGCTTGGCCGACTGATCGACGCCGACATTCTTGTCGAGCGCGCCCTCAAACGCACGCTCGGCGATGCGCTGGCGGCCCAGCATTAGCGCCAAGCCGAGGACGATCAGCAGACCGACGACGGCGATGCCCAGTTTGCGTTTCACGGCTCGCTCTCCCTTCTGTTTGGCCGAGAGGCTAGCCGGGCCGCGCGGTTAACGCCAGCGCCCGGTTTCCATCCAGATCATGAAACGCTTGAGCGGCAGCAGCCAGACCACCCCCAGCAGCACATAGACGGGCAACTGTCCCAGCGCCGGCCAACCGGCCATCAGGGGGGCGAGGTACCGCGCGATCAGCCCGGCATAGACGAACAGCGCCGCCACCAGAGCAAGGATGCCGAGTGGAATGCGAAGGGTGGGCTGCTTGCGCATCAGAAGGGTCCGTAAAGCCGTGTGGGAGTGATGATCGCGTCCAGCGAGGCGTCGTGCGGTTCGAGCGGCAGTTCCTCGACCAGTTGGCAGTCCCAGGCAAGCCCGATCGCCAGACGCGGTGGGTGCGCAGCCAGCCAACGGTCGAAAAAGCCCGCGCCATAGCCGATCCGTCCGCCCTCCGCGCTGAAGCCCAACAACGGGCAGAACATCACATCGGGAACGAGCAGAGCGGCGTCTGCGGCGGGCTGCAGGGCGCTGTAGGGATCGGGCACCAGCAGGCTATCGTCGAACGGATTTGCCCATTCGCGAAACGCCATCGGCGCGCCGCGCGTGGCAAACCAGGGGAGGGCGATACGGTGCCCGCGTTCGTGAAACCAGCGCGCATAGTTCGATGCGGGAACCTCGTCCGCCATCTCGTGGAACACCGAGATCACCGCGCCTTCGGGCACCAGATCGGCGATCGCGCCCGGGGGGCGGTTGAAGAGAAGGGCGCGCACCCCGTCGGGGATCGCCGCGACAAAGTCCGCCCGGCGGCGCTTCAGTTCGGCGCGGAGGGTCTTCTTATCGATCACGCGCCGCTCCGCTGCGGGGAAGATGGGTGGCGGGACCACCATGGGCCGTTGCCGGGGAAATCCTCTGACGCCTCAACGTCAGGTGGGGACCATATGTGCCGGACCAGGGTCCGACCAGGGACAGCCCCCATGGATTGCTTATAGCCTCAGGGATATTCTGTCGGTTCGTACCGGGCAGTACCCGCCGACGCCTGACTTAGGCGTTGCCACCCGCTTGCTCAAGGGCCTCGGCGCAGCTTTCGAGCCGCGAGGCGATCGCTTCGAGTACCTCGGGCGAAGGCCCGGTCGAACTACGGGCCTGGGCCTCGCTCAATTCATCGGCCAGCAGCAGCGCAGCATAGAGCAATTGGCGTGGCTCGGAATGCGCGCCGCCGATCGAGCGGACTTTGTCGTCGATCAGCGCGCCCAGGCTGGCAACGCGGGCTTCCTCACCCTCGGCGCAGGCCACCACATAGTCGCGCCCGCCGATCCTGAGCGTGACATTGCTCATCCCTGGGCTCCTTCGATCAACTGATCGAGCTGGGAAAGCGAATCCTGCACTGCGCCGCGCAGGCGCGAGTGGCGTTCCTCAAGCTGACGCAGCTGGCGGGCGCTGTCATCGCTCGCGGCAGACCGGCTGGCGGCCTCGATCCGCGCCAGTGCCTGCTCGATCCGCGCCAGCGCGCGGCTGCCTTGGTCCCCTGCCATGAAGCTTGGCTAGCGCATTATGAAGCCGCCGCAAAGTGTTGAACGCGGCATTTGCCACAACTTCGAGCACGCGCCGGGGAGGGCGCGCTTGACGGGGGGCAATGCCTCCGCAAAGGAAACCCCGCGCGATTCGGCCCGCGCAATTCCTGCGCTTTTTCCGGGAGCACCGACATGCAGCTTGATCCGTCCCGCCTTGCGCCCATGGCCAACGCCATCCGCGCCTTGTCGATGGATGCGGTCCAGGCGGCCAACAGCGGCCATCCCGGCATGCCGATGGGTATGGCCGACGTTGCCACGGTGCTGTTTGCCGAGCAGCTGAAGTTCGATCCCAAGGCGCCGAAATGGCCCGATCGCGACCGTTTCGTGCTCTCGGCCGGGCACGGTTCGATGCTGATCTATTCGCTGCTCTATCTCACTGGCTACGAAGCGCCGACCATCGCCGACATCCGCAATTTCCGCCAGCTGCACAGCCCCTGCGCCGGGCACCCCGAAAACACCGAACTGGCGGGCGTGGAATGCACCACCGGCCCGCTGGGCCAGGGTTTTGCCATGGCAGTGGGCATGGCGATGGCGGAGCGCCACCTCAATGCCGTGTTTGGCGGCGATCTGGTCGATCACCGTACCTGGGTGATCGCGGGCGACGGCTGCCTGATGGAAGGAATCAACCACGAGGCGGTGGGCCTGGCCGGGACGCTCAAACTCGGTCAGCTCAACGTGCTGTGGGATGACAACAATATCACCATCGACGGTGACACGGCGCTGTCGACCTGCGAGGATATTCCCGCGCGCTATGCCGCCAGCGGTTGGCACGTCACCCGCTGCGACGGGCATGATTATGCCGATATCGCCCGCGCGCTGGCCGAAGCCGCCGCCGATCCGCGCCCCTCGCTGATCGCTTGCAAGACTGTCATCGGGCAGGGCGCCCCCAACAAGGCCGGCAGCCATTCGGTTCACGGCAGCCCCTTGGGCCCGGACGAAGTCGCCGCGACCCGTGCGGCGCTGGGCTGGACCGCGGCCCCGTTTGAAGTGCCCGCCGAGATCCTGGCCGACTGGCGCTCGCTGGGCGCGCGCGGCGCGGCGGCGCGGGCTGCCTGGGAAGCGCGCATGGCCGCAGACCCGCAGGGCAGCGAATTTTCGCGCCGGATGGCGGGCGAACTCCCGGCCGACAAGGGTGCGGCGCGGGATTACCTTGCCTCGCTGGTGGCCAATCCGCCCAAGGTTGCTACCCGCAAGGCCAGCGAGATGGCGCTCGAGGCGCTGACGGTTGCGATCCCCGAGCTGGTCGGCGGCAGCGCCGATCTGACCGGATCGAATCTGACCAAGACCAAGGCCACGCCGTCGTTCAGTGCGAGCGACTATGCCGGGCGCCATGTCCACTACGGCATCCGCGAATTCGGCATGGCCGCCGCGATGAACGGAATGGCGCTGCACGGAGGGGTGATCCCCTATGGCGGAACCTTCCTGGTCTTTGCCGACTATTGCCGCAACGCGATCCGCATGTCCGCTCTCCAGCACGCGCGGGTGGTCTATGTGCTGACCCACGATTCGATCGGTCTTGGCGAGGACGGGCCGACCCATCAGCCGGTCGAACATGTGATGAGCCTGCGGGCGATCCCCAATCTCCTGGTGTTCCGTCCCGCCGACGCGATCGAGACCGCGGAAAGCTGGGCCGTGGCACTTAAACAGGCAGGGCGTCCTTCGGCGCTGGCGCTTTCGCGGCAGAACCTGCCACCGGTGCGCTTCGATACGGAGATGAAGACCGCCAAGGGCGGCTACCGGCTCAAGGCCGCCGACGCGGCGCGCCAGGTGGTGCTGGTGGCGAGCGGATCGGAAGTGGAAATCGCGCTGGCCTGCGCTGCGCAGCTCGAAAGCGCAGGGATTGGCGCGGACGTCGTCTCGATGCCCTGCACCGAACTGTTCGACGAGCAGGATGCGGCCTACCGCGCCGACATTCTTCCCGCGGGCGTGCTCAAGGTCTCGATCGAGGCCGGGATCACCCTCGGCTGGCAGAAATATGTCGGCGACGGACTGACCATCGGTATCGACCGGTTCGGCGCTTCGGCCCCGGCCGACCAGCTTTATGATTATTTCGGCCTTACGGCTGACAAGATTGTCCCCCAGATCACGGCCCGGCTGGGCCGCTAAGAGGAGTTACGCACATGGCGATCAAGGTTGCGATCAACGGTTTCGGGCGCATCGGGCGCAACGTGGCGCGCGCCATCCTCGAGCGCACCGACCACGATCTTGAACTGGTGTCGATCAACGATCTCGCCTCGGCCAAGGCCAATGCCATGCTGTTCCAGCGCGACTCGGTCCACGGCGCCTTTTCGGGCACGGTCGAGGTCGACGGCAACGATCTGGTGATCAACGGCAAGCGCATCCACGTGACTGCCGAGCGCGATCCCGCCAACCTGCCGCACGCGGCCAATGGCGTCGACATTGCGCTGGAATGCACCGGCTTCTTCACCGACCGCGCGAGCTGCGAAAAGCACCTCGCCGCCGGAGCCAAGAAGGTGCTGATCTCGGCGCCGGGCAAGAATGTCGATCTGACGGTCGTGTTCGGCGTCAACCACGACAAGCTGACCGCGGACCACGTGATCGTTTCCAACGCCTCGTGCACCACCAATTGCCTCGCGCCTTTCGCCAAGGTGCTGAACGATGCGATCGGGATCGAGCGCGGGCTGATGACCACGGTCCACGCCTATACCAATGATCAAAAGATCCTCGACCAGATCCACGACGATCCGCGCCGCGCCCGCGCCGCCGCGATGAGCATGATCCCGACCACCACCGGCGCCGCCCGCGCCGTAGGCGAGGTGCTGCCCGAACTGAAGGGCAAGCTCGACGGCAGCGCGATCCGCGTGCCGACCCCCAACGTCTCGGTCGTCGACCTGACCTTCCAGCCGGGGCGCGACACCACCAAGGATGAGGTCAACGCGCTGCTCAAGGCCGCGTCGGAAGGCGCGCTCAAGGGTGTGCTGGGCTTTTCCGACGAGCCGCTGGTCTCGATCGATTACAACCACTGTGCGAACAGCAGCACCATCGACAGTCTCGAGACCGCGGTTATCGACGGTAAGCTGGTGCGGGTGCTGAGCTGGTACGACAACGAGTGGGGCTTCTCCAACCGGATGGTCGATACCGCCGGTGCAATGGGCAAGCTGCTGTAATCATACAAGAACGCCAACCAAATCTGTCATGCTGAACGTGTTTCAGCATCCATCGTGCCTCCGGGACCGGCGGTCGATGGGGTGAGATGGACCCTGAAACGAGTTCAGGGTGACGGGTTTGGAAATGAGGCCGCCGCGCAATGCTGAGGCTCTTATGACCAAGTTCCGCACGCTCGACGATCTGGGTGATCTGACCGGCAAGGTCGCGCTGGTGCGCGTCGATCTCAACCTGCCGATGCAGGACGGGGCGGTGACCGACGATACCCGGGTGCGGGCTTCGGCGCCGACGATCCTTGAACTGGCGGCCAAGGGTGCCAAGGTGCTGCTGCTGGCGCACTTCGGCCGCCCCAGGGGTGAGCGGGTCTCGACCATGTCGGTCAGCATGACGCTCGACGCGGTTCAGGCGGTGCTAGGCAAGGAAGTGATGTTCGTGCCCGAGATTGCCGGGCCGGTGGTCGAACAGGCGGTGGGCATCCTGCGCCCGGGCGATATCGCCATGCTGGAAAACACCCGGTTCTGGAAGGGCGAGGAAAAGAACGATCCCGAGCTGGCCAGGGCCATCGCAGCGAACGGCGACATCTACGTCAACGATGCCTTTTCGGCGGCGCACCGCGCCCATGCCAGCACCGAGGGGCTGGCGCACCTGCTGCCGGCCTATGCCGGGCGCTCGATGGAGGCTGAACTCAAGGCGCTCGAGGCCGCGCTCGGCAATCCGGTCCGCCCGGTGGCCGCGGTGGTCGGCGGGGCCAAGGTTTCCTCCAAGCTCGACGTACTGACCCACCTGGTCACCCAGGTCGATCATCTCATCATCGGCGGGGGCATGGCCAACACCTTCCTTGCTGCGCGGGGCGTAAACGTGGGCAAGAGCCTGTGCGAGCACGATCTGGCCGCGACCGCCGAGGCGATCCTCGATGCCGCCGACGGGGCGGGCTGCACGGTGCATCTGCCCTATGACGTGGTGGTGGCGAAAGAGTTTGCCGCCAATCCGCCGAGCCTGCGCACCTGCAACGTGCACGAGGTGGCCGCCGACGAAATGATCCTCGATGTCGGCCCGCTGGCGGTCGAGGCGCTTGCCGATGTGCTCAAGACCTGTCGCACGCTGGTCTGGAACGGCCCGCTCGGTGCCTTCGAGACCCAGCCCTTCGATGCCGCTACCGTCGCCCTGGCGCGCAGTGCGGCCGCGCTGACCAAGGAAGGCGCGCTCATCTCGGTGGCGGGCGGGGGCGATACCGTCGCCGCGCTCAACCACGCCGGGGTTGCGGAGGATTTCACTTATATTTCAACTGCTGGCGGGGCCTTCCTCGAATGGATGGAAGGCAAGGAGCTGCCGGGGGTGAAGACGCTCGAACAGGCCTGAGCAAATCGGATTTGCGCGGTTGCCCCGAACGCGGCGCCCCGCTATGGGCCTCGCGAAACATACGTATGCAAAGACAAGGACCGCAGCCATGAACTTCGCTGACATGACCGCCAAAATGGCCGCCGGAAACGGTTTTATCGCCGCGCTGGACCAGTCGGGCGGGTCAACCCCCAAGGCGCTGGCAGGCTATGGCATCGGCGAGGATGCGTGGAGCGACGAGGCCGGGATGTTCGATCTGATCCACGCCATGCGCGAGCGGATCATCACCTCGAAGGCGTTCGACGGCAGCAAGGTCATCGGGGCGATCCTGTTCGAGCGGACGATGGATGGCACCGCCGCCGGCAAGCCCGTGCCCGCCGCGCTGATCGAAAAGGGCATCGTTCCCTTCATCAAGATCGACAAGGGGCTTGAGGCAGAGGAAAACGGCGTCCAGCTGATGAAGCCGATGCCCGAACTCGATGCCTTGCTGGCCCGCTCGAAGGCGCTCGGCGTTTATGGCACCAAGGAACGGTCGGTGATCAATTCGGCCAATGCCGAAGGGATCGCGGCAGTGGTGGCGCAGCAGTTCGCGGTGGGCAAGCAGGTGCTCGGCCATGGGATGATGCCGATCATCGAACCCGAAGTGAACATCAAGAGCGAAACCCGCGCCGAATGCGACGCGATCCTGCTGGCGGAAATCCTGAAGGCGCTCGATGCGCTGGGCGAAGGGGAGCAGGTGATGCTCAAGCTCAGCCTGCCGGCGGTGCCGGGGACCTTCGATCCGCTGGTCAACCATCCCAAGGTGCTGCGCGTGGTGGCGCTTTCGGGCGGATACAAGCGCCCCGAGGCTTGCATCGAACTGGCGAAGAACAAGGGCATCATCGCCAGCTTCAGCCGCGCGCTGCTGGAAGACCTGCGCGCGCAGATGAGCGACGATGAATTCGATGCCGCGCTCGCCAGCGCGATCGACGAGATCTACAAGGGCTCGACGCACAAGCAGTGAGGGATTGCCTTGCCGGGCTGGATCACCGTCGATGACCGGATGCAGCGCGGCTACCGTTATCGGCGGGTGGCACCGGTCGGGCGTGAATTCGATCCCGGATTCGCGCCCGAGCTGACTCCGGCCGAAATGTTGGCGCTGGGCGTGTTCGGCGGCTGTTACATGAGCGATTGCGGGGCCGAATTTCCCGCCGAATGGTTTGCGGAGGCCCGCCTTTCACCGGGAAAGCCCGATAAGCGCTGCAACCATTTCGGCGTCATCGCCAGCCAGCCGCTGGCCGAATGGCGACGCAAGGGCTGGATCCATCCCGACGATCCGCGCGGGTGGTTCCAGTGGTATTGCCGCTATTTCATGGGGCGCCGGCACCCGGACGATGCCCGCCAGATCGCCCGCTGGCGCGCCTTTGCCCGCCACCGGGCGCAGGTGCGGCGCAATTGCGAGCCGGGCGATCCCTTTTGCCGCCCGCGCCAGCGCCAGGCCCTGCTGCAATGGGCCTATGACAGCCGGGTGCTGTGATTAGGTCCCGACCCTACAGCGGCAGGAAGGCGAAGCTGAAGCGATAGTCCTGCGGCGCGGGCGCAGCGATGTGGCGTTGCGGCTCTACCGCCTGGAGCACCAGCATGCCGCCCGAAACCGATTGCGGAGTTCCCGCGGTCAGGTGGACCACACTGGCCTTGCCCTCGGCCATCACCTCGGCGGCCAGCACCACGCGCCCGGCAGCGATGCAGCGGACTTCCATCGGGCAGCGGCTGTCCTCGATAACGGCCTGAGGCTCGACCACGATCCCGTCGCTGACCTCGATCTTCTCGCCCAGCGCGGCGCGGGCCGTCATTTCATGCGATTGCGCGGTGCCGGCGGCAAGGGCTGCCGCGAGCGCGATGATCAGGGCCTGAGTCGCTTTCATGGGACGGTGCAATGCCGCAAGCTGGCTTAACCGCGCCCGAACGCTTGGCGACAGGCCCGCGCCGCGATAGAGCGCATGCGATGACCCAGTGCCAGCTCTACCTGATCTCGCCGCTCGATGTCGGCGGCGCCTTTCCCGACCGGCTTGCCCGCGCGCTCGATGCGGGGCCGGTGGCGGCGTTCCAGCTCAGGGTCAAGGATATCGACGAGCATCAGGCGGCCCGACTGGCCGAGCCGTTGCAGGCGCTCTGTGCGGCGCGCGATGTGGCCTTCATCGTCAACGATTCGATCAGTCTGGCCAAGCGGATTGGCGCCGATGGCGTGCACCTTGGTCAGGACGACGGCACGGTTGCCGAAGCCCGCCAGCGTCTGGGGCGCGAGGCGCAGATCGGAGTCACCTGCCACAACAGCCGTCATCTGGCGATGGAAGCGGGCGAGGCCGGCGCGGACTACGTTGCCTTCGGCGCCTTCTTCCCGACGCAGACCAAACAGACCGAATACCGCGCCGAACCCGACCTGCTGACCTGGTGGCAGGACCTGTTCGAGATCCCCTGCGTCGCGATCGGCGGGATCACGCCGGAGAATTGCGCGCCGCTGGTTGCAGCCGGGGCGGACTTCCTCGCCGTGAGCCATGCGGTGTGGGGCGGGGATGAGGCCGCGGCGGTGCGCGCCTTCGCCGCCAGGCTGGGCGGGTAGCGTTGCTCCACCCCATTTCCCGCCCTGCCAAAACCTGTCACAAGTCCTCCAGCCATGCCGATGCCGAAAGGGGAGAACTTTTCTGGCATTGGACTGTGTCCATAGTGTCCACCCGCTCAGGGTGCGAACCTTTCGAGTGAACGGGAACCGGGCCATGATCGCATCTGCCAGCCCCAAGGAACTGACCCTGCGCGGGATCGTGCTGGGGGCGCTGCTGACGGTGATCTTCACCGCCGCCAATGTTTATCTCGGGCTGCGGATCGGCCTGACTTTCGCCACCTCGATCCCGGCGGCGGTGATCTCGATGGCGGTGCTGCGCAACTTCGCGGGCACGACGATCCAGGAAAACAACATCGTCCAGACCATCGCCAGCTCGGCCGGCACGCTTTCGGCAATCGTCTTCGTGTTGCCCGCGCTGGTGATGATCGATTGGTGGAGCGGCTTTCCCTACTGGCAGTCGGTGGCGGTGATCGTGATCGGGGGTGTGCTGGGGGTGATGTATTCGGTGCCGCTGCGCCGCGCGCTGGTGACCGGATCGGATCTGCCCTATCCCGAAGGCGTTGCCGCGGCCGAGGTGCTCAAGGTCGGGGCGGGGGTTGGCGGCGCGGAGGAAAACCGCAAGGGCCTTGCCGCCGTGGTGCTCGGCACGGTGATTTCCGCGCTCTACCCGCTGCTCGCCAAGATGAAGCTTGTGGTCGAGGCGATCGACAAGACATTCCGGATCGGGGGAGGGGCGAGTTTTGCCTCGGTGACCTTTTCGCTTTCGCTGCTCGGCGTCGGGCATCTGGTCGGACTGGCGGTAGGGATCGCCATGCTGGTCGGGATCGTGCTGAGCTATGGCTTCATCCTGCCGTATCTGACCGCCCCAGGTCTTGCCAGTGCCAGCGACGTTGCCGACCTTGCTCACACCGTTTTTCGCGCCAAGGTGCGCCTGGTCGGTGCCGGGGCGATCGGAGTGGCGGCGATCTGGACCCTGCTCAAGGTGATCGGCCCGATCGCGCGCGGGATCGCCGCAGCGCTTGCCGCAGCGCGCGCGCGCAAGGCTGCGGGCAGTATCGAGGCGCTGGAACTGACCGAGCGGGACTTGCCGATCGGGATCGTCGGCGGGACGATCCTGGCGGCGATGGTTCCTGTGGCGCTGCTGCTGGCCGATTTTGCCAGCGGCGGGCCGGTCGCCGGAAAGCTCGGGCTCTCGCTGGTGGCCTCAGTGGCCTATGTCCTGGTTGCGGGGATCGTGATCGCTTCGGTCTGCGGCTACATGGCCGGGCTGATCGGGGCCTCGAACAGCCCGATCTCCGGGGTCGGGATCCTCTCAAGCCTGGGTATCGCGCTGGTCCTGCTGGCGCTGTTCGGGCGCGGGCTGGGGGCAGACGATACCAAGGCGCTGGTCGCCTTCGCGCTGTTCGTCACCGCGATCGTGTTCGGCGTGGCGACCATTTCCAACGACAACCTGCAAGACCTCAAGACCGGGCAACTGGTGGGTGCGACGCCGTGGCGTCAGCGGGTTGCGCTGATCCTGGGGGTTGGCTTTGGAGCCGTGGTGATCCCGCCGATCCTTTCGCTGCTCAATGCGACCTTCGGCTTTCAGGGCGCACCCGGCGCCGGGCCCGATGCCCTGGCCGCCCCGCAGGCGGCGCTTATCTCGACCATCGTCCAGGGCGTGCTGGGCGGCGATCTCGACTGGAATCTAGTGGGTGCGGGCGCGCTGGTCGGCCTGATCGCGGTGGCGATCGACGAGGGTCTGCGCAAGACCGGGCGCGGTTCGCTGCCGCCGCTGGCGGTGGGCATGGGCATGTACCTGCCGACCGATTCGACCGCGCTGGTGGTGGTCGGTGCGGTGCTGGGGCATTTCTATAACCGCTGGGCCGCGCGCCAGCGCGATCCGGGCTTTGCCGAACGGATCGGGGTTCTGACCGCGACCGGCCTGATCGTCGGCGACGGGCTGTTCAACGTCGTCTATTCGTTCCTGGTCGGAGCGAGCAACAACCCGGACGTGCTGGCCGTGGTCGGGGACAATGGCTTTGCCGTTCCGGCCGGGCTGACGATCTTCACCGCGATGGTCGTCTGGGCCTATGCCCGGATGCGCAAGGCCTGCGCCTAACGGTTGTTGGTCACCCGCCGGATGCAGCGCAGGGTGGAATCGCTGCCGTCCGGGGCCAGCTTGCGCAGGAAGTTGGCTGAAATGCGGTGGTACTTTTCGCCCTGCTTGGGGCCGCTGGTCATCACCACCAGGGTGCCGGTCAGCAGGTAGGAACCGCGCCCCTCGAAATTCGTGTAGGTGGTGGCGTTGACCACGGTGAAGTCCTCTTCCGCCTGATGCATTCCGGCGGGGCCGGTGGCATCGCCCGGCAGTTCGCAGACGAAATCGCCCATCGGCAGCGCACCGATCTGTCCGCCCGGCGCGGCAAGGGCCAGTCCGGCGCTGAGCGCAAAGGTCGAGGCAAGCAAGTGTTTCATCGTGCGGGTCATGGCGGCGGCGCGATTAGCAGGAAGTGAACCGATCCGCCAGCCGCGCACTTGCCGTGATCGGCGCGCCGCGCTAAGGGCGCGCCTTCTCCGCGCGGCGCGAACGGTTCGGGCTGGCGGTTCTTTCTCATCCTTGAAGGCAGGCACATGGCCAAGATCAGCGGCGTGGACATCCGTCCCGGCAACATTCTCGAATACGAAGGCGGCATCTGGAAGGTCGCCAAGACCCAGCATACCCAGCCCGGCAAGGGCGGCGCGTTCATGCAGGTCGAGATGAAGAACCTGATCGACGGCCGCAAGACCAACGTGCGCTTCCGCAGCGCCGACACGGTCGAGAAGGTCCGGCTCGATACCAAGGATTTTCAGTTCCTCTATGCCGAGGGCGACAATCTGGTGTTCATGGACGTGGAAACCTATGACCAGATCAACCTGCCCAAGGATCTGCTCGGCGGCGCCGACGCCTTCCTGCAGGACGGGATGACCGTGCTGCTGGAAATGTATGACGAGCGCCCGATCTCGGTCCAGCTGCCCGAACAGGTCGAGGCCACGATTGTCGAGGCCGACGCGGTGGTGAAGGGGCAGACCGCCTCGTCGAGCTACAAGCCCGCGATCCTCGACAACGGCGTACGCGTGATGGTGCCGCCGCACATCGAAAGCGGCACCCGGATCGTGGTCGACGTCTACGAGCGCACCTACGTCCGCAAGGCGGATTGAGAGAGCACACATGGCAGTCATTTCCGGCCTGATCCGCGTGATGGAAAAGGCGGCCCGCAAGGCCGGGCAGCGCCTGCGCCGCGATTTCGGCGAGGTTGAGCACCTGCAGGTCAGCCGCAAGGGGCCCGCGGACTTCGTCTCCAAGGCCGATCAGCGCGCCGAACGCACACTCTATGACGAACTGCTGGCTGCGCGGCCTGACTGGGGCTTCGTGCTCGAGGAAGGCGGGATCATCGAGGGCGATCCCACCAAGCCGCGCTGGATTATCGACCCGCTCGACGGGACCAGCAACTTCCTGCACGGCATTCCGCATTTCGCGATCTCCGTCGCGGCGCAGGAGCCGAAGCTGGACGGGTCGGGCTGGGGCGATGTGATCGCCGCGCTGGTCTATCAGCCGGTTACCGACGAAAGCTTCTGGGCCGAAAAGACCCGGGGCGCCTGGCTGCACGACCGGCGGCTGCGCGTTTCGGCGCGGCGGCATCTCGATGAAAGCCTGATTGCCACCGGGATCCCCTTTGCCGGGCGCGGCGATGCGGCGGAATGGAGCAAGATCTACGCCGCGCTGGCGCCGCAGGTGGCGGGGATCCGCCGCTTTGGTGCCGCTTCGCTCGATCTCGCCTGGGTTGCCGCCGGGCGTTATGACGGGTTCTGGGAAAGCGGCCTTGCCCCGTGGGATACCGCTGCAGGCTGTCTGCTGGTGCGCGAGGCGGGCGGTTTCGTCAGCGATTTCAAGGGCCGCTCGCAGCCGGTCTGCGATGCCGAGGTGCTGGCTGGCAATGACTCGCTGCATTCGCGGCTGCATAAAATTGTGGCCGGTGCGCTCAAGTAAAGCTAGAGCGCGCCAGCCGCGTGCCCCTGTGGCGGAATGGT
>JAKOWQ010000063.1 GCA_029781465.1 Pseudomonadota bacterium | reverse complement strand
CCGCTCCAGCCAGACGAGGGCCGAGCGATTGCCGGGCAGCGGCACCGTGGTGCAGGGGCCGGCCCCGCGATGATATTCGGTCGATATGCCGTCATGCGGCCCGGAGTGATCGAAGCTGGCGGCGAGTGCCGCCTGATCATAGGCCCAGCGGTCAGCGCGTATGCCGGAAGCCTCGCGCAGGATCGACTTGCGGCCATCGGCGGCGATGGCGAGCTGCGCAGTATAGCGCGCGCCGCCCGTCGTGATCTCGATCTCCGGGCCGGTGCAGCGCGCCGCGGTGATTTCGGCAGCAATGCGGGTGACACCGAGCGCCTCGGCCCGCGCCGCGAGCGCCGGCGTTAACAGGGCGAGCGGAATGTTCCAGCCGAACTGCGTCTCGCCGATCTCTGCGGGATCGAAGGTGAGCGTCGGTGCGCGCAACAGCGAACCGGTATCATCCACAAGCCGCAGGCGGCGGAGCGCCGCCGATCCCGCCTGCAGTTCACCGGGCCAAACACCAAGTTGGGCGAGAATCCGGATCTGCGGCTGCATCAGCGCCATGGTGCGCGGATCATGTGCGGGCGCGGCTGGCGAGGTGATGAGCGCCACCTGCCGGCCGTGCAGCCCCTGCAGGCATGCGGCCGCGAGCCCCGCCGGGCCGCCGCCCGCCACGATCACCTGATAGGCACTGCTCACCTGCCGATTTCCGTCGCCACCATGCTCGGGCGCTTGGCGAACTCGGCATGGAAGGCCGCGAGCTTCGGGTGGCCGCTTCGCCAGTCGATGTCGGGCAGGCGGTAGCTGATATAGGACAGCACCACCGCCGTATTGATCGAGCCGACGTTCACTTCGCTGAGGCAGGCGATCCAGTTCGTTTCCAGCTCATCGAAGGCCGCGGCGAAACGCTTGCTCGCGCGGTCCAGCCAGTCGGCCCATTGCAGGCCCTTGGGCCGCGCTACCGTCTCATAACGGTAGGCAACTGCGGCATCGCCCAGGCCTTGGGCCAGAGCTTGCAGCGTCAGCACCCGGAAGCGCTTGACGCCGTCGTCCGGAATGAGCGTGGAGTTGCCGGCCACATGGCAGAAATATTCCATGATCACGCGCG
>JAKOWQ010000015.1 GCA_029781465.1 Pseudomonadota bacterium | reverse complement strand
GGGTGGTGGCGAAGCCGGCGACGCGATGCGGGTCCATCAATGCGGTGTCGGCCGGGGTGATCTCCTCGGCGATGACGATGCTGCCCTCGCGCAGGGTCGAAAACGCCTGGTATTTCCGGTCGGTGAGGTTGCGGATCAGCCGATGCCCGACCTCGCGCACATCCTGGATGCGCCCGGCCAGATAGGCGTCGTCCATCGCGGCGAACTGCTTGGCGATCGCCGCCAGCTCGCTTTGCACCGCGAATTCGGCATTGAGCCGCTCCTCGGCGATCCGGCGATCGACCCCGCGGATCAGCCGCGAACCGGACAGGATCGCCAGATGGGCATCGAGCAGGTAACTGATTTCCTCGGCCGCGGCTTCGGGCAGCGCCGCGGTCTTGGCCTTGAGCTTGCGGATCTGCTTGATACCTTTGCCGACCGCCTCGGCGAAGCGTGCGCGTTCGGCTTCCAGCTCGGAGGGGATGATCAGATATTCCGGGACCTGGAGAAAGCCGCTTTCGATGACATGGGCCGGTCCGGTGATGATGCCGGGCGATACGCCCAGGCCGCGCAGCACCTGCTCGGGGCGGGCCACCGCTTCGTCGCGGACCACCACCGCGTCGAGTATCGTCAGGGTGTTAGGGCCGGTCGATTCAGCACTCATCGAATTTCCGGGCGATCAGATCGTCCAGCGCCGCGATCACCTCCGCGGCTTGCCGGCCGGTGGCAGCCAGGGTGATGGCACAGCCTGGGCCGGCGGCCAGTACCATCAACCCCATAATCGAATCGCCGCCGACTTCGACGCCGTTGCGGGCGACCATGACCTTGGCATCGAACCGCGCCGCCAGCTTGACGAACTTGGCCGCGGCCCGGGCGTGCAGGCCGCGCTGGTTGGTGATCGTTACGGTGCGTGTGATCGTGCCGTCTTGGCCCCCGCTGCTCTGGCCGCCAGCGCTTTGGCCGGTATCGTTCGGCATCACCGTGTATCCGCCAGCAAGCTCGACGCTACGTTGATGTATTTCTGCCCGGCATCGCGGGCCTGGGTGACGGCATTGGCCAGCGACTCGGCCTC